>DAOUAU010000173.1:0-2376 GCA_034433195.1 Dehalococcoidales bacterium | reverse complement strand
CATCTGAGTATGGGAGAAAAGAAACGTATCGCCATGGCCACCGTATTATCCATGAACCCCGAAATTTTGGTGGTTGATGAGCCTTCCAGCAATCTGGACCCACTGAGCCGCTGGGGGTTGATGCGTTTGCTGCAAAACTGGCAGGTGACACAAATCATCGCCACCCATGACCTGGACCTGGCCAGGAGAATTTGCTCCAGAACTCTGGTGCTCTGCCGGGGTAGATTAGTGGCGGATGGAGCTACCATGGCGATTCTGGAGAACCAACGGCTGTTGATCGAAAACGGGCTGGCACCGGAAGAAGCAGTGTTTTGAACTAACCGCCCACCAGCACCGGAGAAAGAATCACTTTGTCATTGTCATGAATGACCGTTGATTTAAAATCCTTATCCTGTACTAAGCGGCCGTTAACTATGATCATCACCTGATCGCTGAACTTACCGCTTTGGGGATCAAATACTTTCCGGCAGAATTCCGGATATTGTGCCGCCAAATCGCTGAACAGGTCAAAAACAGTAGCCCCGTCCTTGATCCGTGGGGTAAGGGTTTGATTTTGATTATCGGCCGTGCCCATTGAACCGGATATCCAGGCATATGCCTGCAATGTTATCGTCTGCATCGTTCCTCCACCTGAATCAAAATATCATGCGGTAATTTATATTATATCACGCCTGGAGAGTGACGTTAACCTGGAGGTATTTGATTTACATTGAGACGGTTGCCCGGTAATCAACAAAAAACAGCCTCGATCAAGCAGGCAAGAAGAATTGCCAGGTTTCGATCTGGTTTAATAACGGGTGTTTTGGCAGGATGAATTGCGTTATACTATAAACGCAGTAAATGTAATATTTCAGGAGAGCTTTTTTTGGTAGATCAGGGATTTTCAACCATTTTATTCTGTCTCAGGCGCCTTCAAACCCGAATACAGCGGGTTCAGAATAATCTATCCGAACTGATTTGGGTCAGGTTCAGTCTGGCGCTGATCCGTAAAATCGGCCGTGACGATATTTCCAATTTGGCTGCCGGAATCGCTTATTATGCTTTTCTTTCGCTTTTTCCATTGCTTTTAAGTTTGCTGTTTATAATGAGTTTGATTTTACCTTCAGAATCCGTGATTAAACATCTGGGGACATTCTTCACTCAATTCCTGCCGGGTTCACCAGAGTTACTCTCCAATAGCATCCTGGAATTGAGCGGTTTCCGGGCTGCGCTGGGAGTGGTGGGGGTGATCGGTTTAGTATGGGTGGCCACCGGGGTTTTCAGCGCCACTGCCAATGCCTTCAACCGGGCCTGGGGTATCTCCCAAAATTATCCTTTTTACATCAAGAAACCGAAAGAGCTGGCGATGGTTTTGGGCACCGGTTTATTGTTTTTGCTGTCTTTCGGAGCCTCAACTGTTTTGGCCATGCTGGGCAATCTGGATCTGCCTGTCTTCGGTCTGCTGGTCAATATCGGCACTATTATCATCGCATTTGTCTTCAGCGCGATAGTATTCCTTTTGCTCAACAAGCTGCTTCCGGTAGTAACAGTCAGCTGGCGGCATATCTGGCCGGGAGCGCTGATTTCGTCCGTTTTATTCGAAGTTGCCAAGAACTGTTTCGTTTTGTATGTCAATACCTCTCATTCTTATGACCGGATTTACGGCTCGATCGCCTATATCGTGATTGTACTGGTCTGGATATACTATTCGGCCTTTATCGTATTGTTGGGAGCTGAGTTCAACGCAGTGTTATTCAAATTTAAACGAGAGGGAGATGCTTTCGATAAATCTGCTGATACCGTGGACATCATACGGGAAGTCTAAAAGCCCGGAGAACAGAGAGTTGTTATGTAACGAATGTGATATAATGTTGACATTAAACGCTGGACGCGTGAATATAAATAATTTTTAAGGAATATAGATAATACATGGACGATAGAGTAGCTATTTTTATTGATGGAAGCAATCTTTACCATTCGGTCAAGAACAACTTCGGGCGGCATGATATGAATTTTACCGAGTTTGCCAATAAATTAACCGCCGGCCGGAAGCTTTTCCGCATTTATTATTACAACGTCTTACAGGACCCTTCCCAATATCCGGAAAGTCATAAAGAACAGCATGAGTTCCTGGATGTTCTGAAGAAAACACCTTATCTGGAGGTGAGGCTGGGCAGCACCAAAAAAGCTCTGGGGACCGAAAAGGGAGTGGATGTGATGATTGTCACCGATCTGCTGTACTTTGCCTGGAGCGGATTCTATGATACCGCCATACTGGTCAGTGGTGATGCTGATTTTGCCTATGCCGTCCAGGCTGTAAAAAATATGGGAAAACATGTTGAAGTAGCTTATTTTGAGAACGGTATTTCCAAAGATTTATTGGATATTGCTGACCAC
>DAOUAU010000172.1:0-11947 GCA_034433195.1 Dehalococcoidales bacterium | reverse complement strand
AGCCTCATCATACTCAACCACCAGAATGGTGTTGCCTAAATCACGCAATCTTTTCAGGGTATCAATCAATCTTGAGTCATCTGCCGGATGTAATCCTATAGTAGGTTCATCACAGATATACAGCACGCCCATCAGCCCACTGCCAATTTGAGTGGCCAACCGGATCCGCTGTGCCTCCCCTCCGCTCAATGTCGCGGCCGCCCGCTCTAAAGACAAATAATCCAAACCTACATCTTTTAGAAAACCCAGCCGGGCCTCTAATTCTTTGACGATTTGATGCGCAATTAATTGTTCTCTTTGACTCAATACGGCTTTTGTAGGGGCCGTCAATGTCTTTATCCACTTCAATGCTTCATTTACTGCCATTCCTGACACTTGCATGATGTTGAAGGAACCCACCGTCACCCCCAGAGCTTCCGGCTTGAGCCGTTTGCCTTCGCACCGGTCACATGGTTTGGCAATCATATAGCGTTCAATATCGGCTTTGGAATTTTCTGACTCAGTATCGCGATACAAGCGATTCATGCGGGGCACGATACCTTCAAAACCCTCATGATGCTCTCTGATTTTACCAAAACGGCGGTATTGATGAACCTCTCCTCCTTCGCCGTACAATAACACTTTTAGCTGCTTTTCATTCAATTCCTTGATCGGGCTGTTCAAAGAAAAGCCATGCCGCCGGGCTACCGCTTCCAGTGCATAGAAATACCAGGTCTGAAATTGCCATGGTTTGATTGCCCCATTTTGGATAGAGAGATCTTTATCAGGTATTACCATGTCCGGATCTATCTCCAGTTTTGCGCCCAAACCACTGCAATCCGGACATGCTCCATGCGGGCTGTTAAAGCTGAAGGTGCGGGGAGCGATTTCTCCCAGACTGATACCGCAACTCACACAAGCGAAGTGTTCCGAAAACAACAGCTCTTCACCGTCTATTATGGATATCAAAACAATGCCGGCCCCCAGCCTTAAAGCGGTCTCCACTGAGTCAGTAATTCGTCCCTGACTGCCGCTCTGCCCAGTTACGATTCTATCAACTACTACTTCAATAGAATGCTTCTTGTTCTTGTCCAATTGAATATCTTCAGTCAATTCACGAATCTGCCTATCCACTCTGACTCTGGCGTATCCACCTTTACGCAGATCATTAAAAATGGACTGATACTCACCTTTGCGGTCTTTAATCAGCGGCGCCATAATTAGTATTTTGGCGTTAACCTGAATATTCTGGATAGCATCCACAATCTGCTGAACAGTCTGGACAGTAATTTCTCGTCCGCATTGCGGGCAATGAGGATGGCCTACCCGAGCGAAGAGTAAACGCAGATAATCATATATTTCGGTAATAGTGCCGACGGTAGAACGAGGATTCCGGCTGGTACCTTTTTGGTCAATGGCGATCGCCGGACTTAAACCTTCAATATAGTCCACTTCCGGCTTCTCCATGCGACCCAGAAATTGACGCGCATAAGCTGAAAGAGACTCCACATAACGTCTCTGACCTTCAGCATAGATAGTATCAAACGCTAAAGAACTTTTACCTGAACCGGAAGCTCCGGTAACTACTACTAATTTATCGCGAGGAATAATAACATCTATATTTTTCAGGTTATGCTCTCTGGCTCCCCTGACTATGATCGAATCTAACGGCATCCTGACTCCCCTTTTCCAATACTCCGTCATTTTAACATTAGAACAAGCGTCCTGACAAATATCCAGGTTATCATCTCCATACCGGGCGCACTTGACATAGCAGTATTAAATCCTCAAAAATATGCCAAACCGGTTCAATAATAGTCTTATCCCGATTGTTGCTTGTCTATCATCTGGTTTTGAGGTATCATTAGTCAATATCGAATCCCATAATTATTAAATATTCTTAATTTTGTTCGGTTATACAAAGTATTTGCTTGGAGTTAACAGTTTCCGGGCTAATCCGAATACTCCATAAAATATATGTAGCGAGGGGTTGTGCCAATGGAAAAGAAAGAATTAATAAAAGAGGTTATGTCCCTCCAACACCAGACTGATATGATCCTGCGTCAATTTGAACCCCAACCCTGGATTGAACTCAACCTGACTTTGGCTCAGCTTAAAAGTCTTTTCTTTATTGCGGCGAAAGACAAAACCAACTTTAAGAAACTGGCTGAAGCTCTGGGCGTAACACCTCCTAATGTAACCGGTATTATTGACCGGCTGGTCGAACAAGGTTTGGTAACACGCACTGAAAATGTGGAAGACCGGCGTATCATGCTGCTGCAAGCTACTGACAAGGGACAAGAACTGCTGAACAACTTACGTGAACGCCATATTAACCAGATGTCACAGGTTCTGAGCTACCTGACCAATGACGAACTGGTGCTGCAGGTAAAAGTACTTAAAGATCTCAAAAAAGCTGCTGAATATCATCTGCAGAAGGTCTCTTCCAAATAAATTGAATTCAACATTCAATAAACCATAGAAAACTATATCCACGTTTATGTGTTTAAGGGTTGAATTCAAATCAAACAATTATCGCGCTCATCCTGCTGTGATAGTTATATAGTTAGCGTACCAGGTCTGACTCTTCTTCACCACCATTCTCTTCATTGTTGTTCGTCACACCTTCAAATTACCCTTGAAAAAGACCTCTTCTTGTTCTTAGTGTCCCATTTGACATCCAGTTCTTGACCGCATTCAGGCAGACTGTTAGAATTCTGCTTGATGGAGCAGCAGGAGCAGCCTATGGGATTGGACTACCGCCAGGAAGGACATATCGCCTTCTTCACTATCAATAACCCGGCCACATTGAACGCTCTGGATATTCCCACTTTAAGCCAATTTCAGACAGCTGTGGAAACTTTTAACGGCGATCCGCAAATACGAGTCGGGATTATCAGCGGAGCCGGCAATAAGGCTTTTTGCAGCGGAATCAACCTGAAAGATAAATCCTTCTCAAACTCACCTCAGGCTTCAATTCCCACGTTAATGCGTGGATTGGAAACCTTTAAACCCCTGATCGCCGCTGTTAACGGTTTGGCGCTGGGAGGCGGTTTGGAGATGGTACTGATTTGTGACATTCGCATTGCTACCACTGAATCAATTTTCGGATTTCCTGAGGTAAAACTGGGGCAGATTCCGGGGTGGGGAGGCACCCAAAGGACAATCAGGCAATTGGCCGGAGCTTCAGCAGCCGCACTTCTTCTGACCGGCCGGAATATTGACTCTCAGGAAGCTTTAAGAATTGGTTTGATCAACCAAATCGTTTATTCTGCCGATCTGATGCTAACCGCGCGTCATTGGGCTGATTTGATCTGCCAGGCGGCTCCTCTGGCTGTTCAGGCAACCAAAGAAGCAATGTTAAAAGGCAGCCAATTGCCACTAAACGAAGGATTACAGTTAGAGGAAGCTTTGAGTATTTATTTGAAAACCACATCAGATTTTGAAGAAGGATTGAATGCTTTTCGTTTTCACCGTTCACCCGATTTTGAGGGTCGCTGACTACTCAAAACCAGCTCAATCTTTTCAAACTAATCCGTTTTTGCTATTGTCGTAATAGCCTGTCTCTATTGATTTGGCACATTGTATCAAAACAGGTTAAAATTATATAGTTTGTGATATTAAATCTTGATCAAAATAAGGAGGATATTTCATGAGAGAAGCCGTAATCGTCAGTGTTGCCAGAACAGCCATTGGTAACTTTGGAGGGGCTCTGCAAGATGTCCCAGCCAGCAAATTACAGGCCGTCGCCATTAAAGGCGCGTTGAAAAAAGTGGGTGTCAGACCCGGGCGCAGTCCGCAACTGGATGCCATGGCACCCAAAGCCTTCCAAACTACAGGTGAGACCGATCTGGAGAAAAAGTATAATGATTGGGATAAATCTCTGAAAGAAATTTATATCGATGAGGTAATCATCGGTAACGTATTGCAGGGCGGCCAGGGACAAAATCCCGGACGTCAAGCCCAAATCATGGCCGGCGTGCCCAAAGAAGTCACTTCCTATACCGTTAATAAAGTTTGCGCTTCTTCCATGAAAGCTGTGGCGCTGGCTGCCCAGTCAATCAAGGCCGGAGATGCGGATGTGGTCGTTGCTGGCGGTATGGAAAATATGAGCCAGTCTCCCTTCTATCTGCCTGGCGCCAGATACGGGTATCGCATGGGAAGACTAACGGATGCCAATGCCGGTTTGGTTGATGGCATGATCTGGGATGGTCTTTGGGAAGGTTTTTATGGATATCATATGGGTGTTACAGCCGAAAATATCGCCGCCAAATACGGCATTTCTCGCCTTGATCAGGATGCCTATTCAGTTGAAAGCAACCGCAGGGCGATTGAAGCCACCCAGAATGGCACTTTCAAGCAAGAAATTGTTCCGGTTGAACTGATGGTCAAAAAAGAAGTAAAGCTGTTTGATATTGATGAGCATCCCAGAGAGAGCACAATAGAGCAACTGGGTAAATTGCCCACTGTCTTCAAGAAAGACGGCACCATCACCGCCGGGAACGCCTCTGCCATTACTGATGGCGCCGCCGCACTTTTGATAATGTCCGAGGAATCAGCTAAAAAATACGGTCTGAAGCCCTTGGCTTATATCAAATCTTACGCTTCCGGCGGCATCGATCCGGCCTACATGGGCATGGGCGTTGTACCGGCTGCCAATAAAGCCTTAAAACTGGCAGGTCTGGGCATCAAGGATATCAACCTCTTTGAACTGAATGAAGCCTTCGCTTCACAGTGTTTAGGAGTCATGAGAGAGATGGGTGTTGAACCCAAAATCTGCAACATTCATGGCGGCGGTATTTCACTGGGACATCCTATCGGCTGCTCTGGCGCCAGAATTTTGGTTACACTTACTCAGGCGATGCAACGTCAGCAAAGCAAGTACGGCATGGCCGCTCTTTGCATCGGCGGCGGGCAGGGCATGGCTGTCGTCCTCGAAAGAAGATAATCCACTAAATTCAGTTTTCTGATCAAAGGCTGCCCTTAAAGGGCAGCCTTTGATGGGAATCATCGATGCAGATTGAAGTGTTAGGCGCTCATAATACTGAATCAAAACATACCACATGCAGCTGTATGCTGGTAGATAAGGTTTTAGCGATTGATGCCGGCGGTTTAACCTCCAACCTGACCTTTGACGAACAGGTAAACCTCAAAGCAGTTTTGATTACCCACGGCCATTATGATCATATCCGGGATATACCGGCTCTGGCTATTAACCTTTTTCTGCGTCAGCGTTCTATCGAAATCTACTCTCATCAAGCGGTCTTCGATGCTATCACCCAGCATTTTTTATCCAGCCAGGTATACGCTGAATTCCACAAATTACCGGAGGGTAAACCCGCTGTTAATTTTCGTCTCCAGTCCGCTCATCAACAATTTGAAATCGGGGAATATAATGTTTTAGGTCTTCCGGTCAATCACTCCATTCCTGCTCTGGGGTATCAGGTCAGCGGTCCGAACAGCCGCTCTTTTTTTTATACCGGAGATACCTGCGATGGGTTGGGGCCGGTATGGAACACCATTTCTCCGGATGTACTTTTCATTGAAGTAACGGGTTGCAACCGGTGGTTGGAATCAGTAAAAAGCCATGGGCATCTGACCCCATATTTGCTTAAACAGGAATTGCAGTCTTTCAGACTCATCCGGGGATATCTTCCCAGGGTAATCGCAGTTCATATGAATCCACATGATGAACCTCAAATTCGTTCAGAGCTTTCTGAAATTTCTGAAGAACTTGGAACGGAGATTGAACCAGCCTATAAGGGAATGCTGGTAGAAATATAACTCAGTGATCTGAAGTGATGTCCATCACTGAAAATGATGGTGATGATTCGCTTATAATCAACTGGCTTCTGCTGAAAACAATAAATTTCACCATGGACTCTCTCACCCCGGAGGGCGATTGACACCCGGCCTTCGCCACCGGCCCAAAAAGCGGCATCCAGAACGGTGTCCCTTCCTGACTATACATTAACCACAAAGAATCGGTTCAACTTCCTGAATACAGGATATTGGCATCTGTTGACCCCTGTCCCGGATACTGTTACACTTCAAACTATCATATTATGTAAAAACGTTTTTAAAGGAAATTGATAATGAAAATAGTTACCATCGCTCAAATGCAAAAGGCTGAACGGGATTGTTCCCAATTTGGTATTTCACTGCATCAGTTAATGGAGAATGCCGGGAAAGCTGTGGCAGAGGAAACCCGCCGCATTCTTGGAGATCTTCATCATCAAAATATATTGGTATTAGTGGGGCCTGGCAATAATGGCGGAGACGGATTAGTAGCTGCCCGTCATCTGTTTGATTGGGGCATCGGACGGATCAAAGTGCTTTCTTTTGGGAAACGCCCCATTGATGATGTCAACCTTTCGGCTGTGCTCCAACGCGGGATTCATTATCGTGAACTGGAATCTGATTATAACCTGAGCAAATTCAATGAATGGCTGTCAGAAGCTAATGCCATTTTAGATGCCTTTTTCGGTACCGGTAAAAGCCGTCAATTGGAAGGTATTGTTAAGGATGTTCTCAAAAGTCTGAAAACCGCCCGCCTTGCCAGACCGGCATTAAAGCTGATCGCTCTGGATTTGCCTTCGGGTATCGATGCCGATAGCGGCGCCGTTGATCCGGCCACCCCCTATTTTGATCATACTATCACACTTGGTTTTCCTAAAATCGGTCTGTTTAATATACCGGCCGCAGAACACACCGGCAATATCCAGATAGTTGATATCGGTCTGCCGCACCAGTTAACCGAAGGATTAAAAACTGAATTAATGACGGATAGCACCATCAAAAAACTGCTGCCGGTCAGGCCAGCGGTTTCTCACAAAGGTACCTTCGGGCGAGTTTTAGCCTTTACCGGTTCAATCAATTATCCTGGCGCTGCCAGTCTGGCCTGCAGCGGCAGCATCCGTGCAGGCGCCGGTTTGACCACACTGGTTATCGCTCAGAGCCTGCTGCGCTTGATCGCGGCCAGGGTTCCGGAAATAACTTATCTCCCGCTGCCTGAGTCTTCCCACGGCATTATTCCCGCTGAGGCAGCGAAAATAATTTTCAATCATATGCCTCAATACACAGTTCTTTTGATGGGTTGCGGCATCGGGCGCAGCCCATCTGTCAAAGAGACCGTTAAAAACATCCTCTTCGATTCTCAAATCAAACTGCCGGTAATTCTGGATGCTGATGGGCTGAATAATCTGAGCGATTCGGCAGACTGGTTTCAGCGTTATCCGGCGGCGGCTATCTTTACTCCTCACCCGGCCGAGATGTCCCGCTTAACCGGAAAAACTATCCAGGAGATTCAGAGCAACCGTATCGAAATATCCCGGGAATCTGCCCTGCGCTGGAATAAAGTGATTGTTCTGAAAGGAGCCTATACCGTAGTGGCAGATTCTGACGGTAGGGTAATGATCAGCCCCTTCGCCAACGCCGGATTAGCTTCGGCCGGAACAGGGGATGTTCTGGCTGGCGCCATTGCCGGAATGGCAGCTCAGGGTCTGGGCCTTTTTGAATCTGCTGTTTGCGGAGTGTATTTACACGGATTGGCAGCAAAAATGGTTACAACCGAGATGGGAGACGCCGGAATGTTATCCAGTGATTTATTACCTGCGCTGCCGAGAGCCATCAAGTATCTGAAAGAGCTTGCCCATTAATTTATGGCTCAATACTCTTAATTCATCCTTTTGATGGACAACTGTCCTGAACATCGCTTAAAATGAAACTGATTAACCACGGAACAGATCAAGAGTGGGGTATGACAGCCAACAGTTTGACCTGAGCGCTGATCGGAGGCCTGAGATGTTATTAACTATCGATGTCGGAAATACCGGAGTTGGTTTAGGAGTTTTTGATAAAAATGATCTTAAAGTGACCTGGCGCATGGCCACCAGTATCAGCCGTACTCCGGATGAATACGCCGCTTTGCTTTTTCCACTGATTTATGAAGCCGGATTAAAAACATCGGATATCACCGATGTCTGTTTTTGTTCCGTTGTGCCGCCCCTTGCCGGCACACTGGAAGAGCTTTTTGAACGCCATTTCAATGTCAAACCTCTGGCGGTGGGAGCCGGCACCAAAACCGGAGTGAGAATCCGCATGGACAATCCGCGTGAAGTGGGGGCGGACCGCATAGTACACAGCGCAGCAGCCTTTTATCTATATGGTGGCCCCATCATCATTGTGGATATGGGTACAGCGACCACGTTTGATACCATGACCAAACATGGTGAATATACCGGTGGAGCCATTTCACCCGGCATTCAAACCGGAGCTGAAGCGCTTTTCTCCCGCACAGCCATGCTGCCGAGAGTCAATCTGATGCGCCCTGGTAAAGTGATTGGGACTAACACCGTCGCCGCCATGCAATCCGGGATTGTTTTTGGTTATGTCAGCCTGATTGAGGGTATGATAACCAGGATCCAGAAAGAAATGCCTGAAAAAGCCAAAGTGGTTTTAACCGGTGGTTTTACCGATATCATCGCGCCCCAAACCAGTGTGATCGATGTAGTCAATCCAAACTTGATCTTTACAGGTTTGAGACTGATTTACGATATGAACCGGACGGGATAGGTATAAATGATGTTAGAAAATAAAACTATTGTCCTGGGAGTAACCGGGGGAATTGCCGTTTACAAAGCAGCTGATCTGGCCAGTAAACTGACTCAGGCGGGAGCCAGGGTCAGAGTAATCATGACCGCCAATTCCCGCCAGTTTGTGACGCCTCTGACATTTGAAGCCATCACTACTAACCCGGTGATTACGGATATGTTCCAAACCAATGCTGAACATCGCATCAATCATATCTCACTGGCTGAAAAGGCTGATGCCATTCTGATTGCTCCCGCTACCGCCAACATTATCGCCAAATTGGCAGCCGGAATCGCTGATGACATGTTAACTACTACCGTTTTGGCCACGCGGGTCCCCGTTATCATCGCTCCTGCCATGCATACCGGCATGTGGGAAAACACTATTACTCAAGATAACCTCTCCAAATTGAGAGAAAGAGGTTTTTATATCATCAGCCCCGGTATCGGCAGACTGGCCTCGGGTGGATATGGCCCCGGACGTTTGCCAGACGCTGAAATCCTGTTGGGTCATCTTCAAAAAGCTTTGGGACAAAACGGTGATTTAAGCGGGCAGCGTATCGTGGTCACCGCTGGTGGTACTCAAGAACCTATCGACCCTGTCCGCCTGATTACTAATCGTTCTTCCGGTAAGATGGGTTATGCTCTGGCTGAAGCCGCCCGTAACCGCGGCGCTGCTGTTACTTTGATCACCGCGCCCACCGCTCTCAGCAAACCGGCAGGCATTGCTATCGTTGAAGTTGAAACCGCATTGCAGATGCAGACAGCTGTCAATCAAGCGGTCCGTCAAGCTGACGTTTTGATCATGGCGGCAGCCGTAGCAGATTATCAGATGGCCTCAGTATCCGCTCAAAAGATCAAAAAAATATCCCATAAACTCACCCTTGATTTAGTCCGCACTCCGGACATCCTGGCTGGTGTTGAGGGAGATATTATTAAAATTGGATTCGCTGCCGAAAGCCATGAACTGCTGGCCAACGCCCGCCGAAAATTATCTAAAAAGAATCTTGATTTGATCGTGGCCAATGATATCACTGGGAGCGGTACCGGCTTCGGCACTGATGATAACAAAGTCACTTTGATCGAACGCGGCGGCCGGACTATTGACATTCCGGTTATGAGCAAACATGCAGTGGCTGACCGCATTCTGGACAAAGCCGTTGAAATAATAGCGCAAAAGATCCTTAAATCCCATCAACAAAAATAAATAAACCTTAGAGAACTTGTCAAGAAGGGGGGCGCAATCAGCCCCCTTCTTTTTGGATAATGATTTTGAAGACATTTTCTTTTAAGATATATAGATAGATACAATACCCGGGGGGAGAAGAAGTGAAAAATATCACTTCAAACCTCTGACTGATAACGTGAGGACTTAAATGACAGAGATCAAACATACTCAAGCAGATATGGCTAAAGCCTATGATGCCGGAGCGGTAGAGGACAAATGGTATACTTTCTGGCAAGAGAAGGGATATTTCAAACCCGTAATTAACCCGCATAAAAAACCTTTTACCATCATCATGCCGCCGCCCAATGTTACCGGTGAACTGCACGTTGGTCATGCTTTAACTGCCACGTTGGAAGATATAATGATACGCTGGCACCGCATGCAGGGTGAACCTGCTCTCTGGATTCCCGGTGTGGATCATTCAGGCATCGCTGCCCAGGTGGTGGTAGAGCGCATGCTGGCCAAAGAAAAAACCAATCGTTATGAGTTGGGCCGCGAGAAATTTGATCTTCGTATGAAGGAGTGGGCCGCCACAGCGCGCGCATCCATTACCAACCAGCATAAAAAATTAGGTGTTTCATGTGATTGGAGTCGTGAAACTTACACACTGGACCCCGGTCCCAGTCTGGCTGTCCGTACTACTTTTTACAATTTGTATCAAAAAGGCCTGATGTTCCGGGGGGAGAGGATTACCAACTGGTGTCCGCGCTGCGCTACCGTACTTTCTGATCTGGAGGTTGAACATCACGATGAAACCGGTCACCTGTGGTACATCCGCTACCCGCTGAAAGGAGAAAATACCTGGATAACTGTGGCCACCACCCGCCCTGAAACCATGTTGGGCGATACAGCAGTGGCAGTGAATAGCGGTGATGCCCGCTTTTCCGGTTTGATTGGTAAAGTCTTAGTCTTACCCCTGATGAATCGTGCTATCCCGATGGTGGCTGACGAGGCCATTGATCTAACTTTCGGTACCGGCGCAGTCAAGGTCACTCCCGCCCATGACCCGGTCGATTTTGACATCGGACAGCGTCATAAATTGCCTGTCATCAATATCATGAATAATGACGCCACCCTCAACCACAATGCCGGCCCTTATCAGGGCATGGACCGTTTTAAAGCGCGTCAAAAGATCGTAGAGGATTTACAAAATCTTGGACTGCTGGAAAAAATTGATGATTACTCCCATGCCGTGGGACATTGCCAGCGGTGTCAGACCATCATCGAACCGTTAGCCAGTCAGCAATGGTTCATCAATATGCCACCACTGGCGAAACCGGCTATTCAGGCGGTTAAAGACGGGCGCATCAAAATCATACCCGAACGCTTTGAGAAAGTATATTTGAATTGGATGGAAAACATCCGTGATTGGTGCATCAGCCGGCAGTTGTGGTGGGGACACCGCATCCCCGTCTGGTACTGTCAAGATTGCGGAGAAACCAACGTCAGTATTGAAAACCTCACTGCTTGCCGCTGTGGTTCTGAACATATTGTGCAGGATAAAGACGTTCTGGATACATGGTTCAGCTCCGCTTTGTGGCCGCATTGCACACTCGGTTGGCCCAACCAAACAGAGGATTTGAAATATTTTTATCCGACCTCAGTCATGGAAACAGGCTATGACATTATTTTCCATTGGGTCGCCCGCATGATCATGCTGGGGATAGAAAATATGGGTGATATCCCCTTCCGTACAGTGTATCTGCATGGACTGGTTCGCGATGAGAAAGGCGAAAAAATGAGCAAGGTCAAAGGCAATGTACTAAATCCTCTGGATGCTATCAAAGAATATGGTACAGATGCTTTGCGTTTTGCTCTCTCCACCGGCACCTCTCCAGGTAATGATATGAAAATTGCCAGCTCTCGTTTAGAATCCAGCCGTAATTTCGCCAATAAGCTCTGGAATGCTTCACGCTTTGTCATCAAAAGTATTGAGGGCTCCTGCCCGGCGTTTAAGTTCAATAAACACCTATTACCGTTAGAAGACCGCTGGATTCTCAGCCGGCTGAATACCACCATTGACAGCGCTGTCAAGTTAATGCATGAATTTCAATTTGGAGAGGCTCAACGGCAAATCTATGATTTCTTATGGAGTGAATTTTGCGACTGGTACATTGAAATCGCTAAAATTCGTTTGAAAAATCCTCAA
>DAOUAU010000171.1:0-2863 GCA_034433195.1 Dehalococcoidales bacterium | reverse complement strand
ATTTGAATAAAGAGGTACTGGATGGAAAATAAAATAATCTATTTTGAGACCATTGAGAACGGCAATACCGGCGAAACCTTCCGGTTGTCCAAACAACGAGCCAATGAATTAAGTATAAAAAACATTATCGTGGCTTCTACGCGGGGGGATACCGGAGTCAAAGCGGCCGAATATTTTAAGGACTTCAACGTCATTATAGTCAGGATTGCCGCTGGGCTGTGGGAAGCTAATGTTCAGATGTTTCCGGAAGATAAGGTAAAGCTGGCACAACAGGCCGGCGCCAAAATCATCACCTCTGCGCCTGGTTTTTCCGGTGTGGGCAGCAATCCCGGCCAGCATTTTCACATGCATAATCCAGGCGAAATCATCGCCAATACTTTGCGCATCTTCGGTCAGGGTATGAAAGTAGTTTGTGAAATTGCTATTCAGGCTGCTGATGCCGGGTTGGTAAGAAGCGGTGAACCGGTCATCTCTATTGCCGGAACCGGCAGTGTCCGCGGCGCTGATACCGCAGTCGTCCTCACTCCGGTCAACTCCAACCGTTTTTTTGAAATGAAAGTGCATGAAATTATCTGCAAACCCAGATTATAAAAAGAAACTCAAGCACAATTTCTTATTTTTGGGTGTTGCTCCGGCAACATTAATTGACTGAATCCAGTGATTATGGAACAATGATATAGGATGACAGTACCAGGTACACGAACAGGTTTATTCCGTTTAGTGGAAAAAACGTACCCTTCAACCTTAATAATTAAAAAGGCAAACTTATTCAGGGTAAGCATGCTCAACCGGACAAAAAGCCGGTAGTATTTGGAAATTGGATGGCCGCTCAGGCTTTGGGGAGCATGGGTGTTTTGGTTAATTGATTTGCCTCAGTGCATGGAAGACTCCATTGGAAATGGTACCCGTGGAGTGCCATTCTGAAAAGAAGTCCTTAATAAAACATAGATTTGTGTGGTTTTTAACTCACAGTTCTGATGCCTGAAAGACAGCGATGATCTACCCGGCTCGTATTTGTAGTGGCCGGGTCGTGACTTGAAATGCGAATAATGCAGACATAACCGATGACGGCAGTGGTTGATTCTTACGCATAAAAAATGTGTCTTCTAAAATTGGGAGAACGGATTGGGACTGAGAGCGTTTTTGATGATCAACATTGTTGATAACATTGAACATCCTGATTTGTTCAAAGCCCTGAGAGCACTGGAAAAAACCGCCGGAGTGGACTTCGTTGATCGTGTCATTGGCTCCAGAGACATTGTGGTGATGATTGATACGGCAGACACCATTGAGGCTTTTGCCTGCAGAATTCGCTCCCAACCATGGGTTAAAGACCTGGAGGCATTGCGCATAATAAACTTGTATGAGAGCCATCGCGGGTGTAAATCCAAACAGCCGAAATCCTTCCCTCATGCCGGCAACTAAGGCGGATATGATTAAGTTTGCATTCCTGGCCATTTAAGTAAAAACAGATGCATAATGGGGATATTAATAATACTGCGGTGGTCAGTGAATTTATCAAATCTATAAAACTTCATAGGATTATGTGGTTGACCATTATTGCCAACTCTCGATATTCCTCAGGCAATCCCAATTGGAGAACCGAAGAATTATCGAAAATTGCCTGCCGGGTCATAGGGAGCCGGGAGCTGTAGTTGATTATGAGGTATTTCGCTGAGAAATCCAGTTCCGGGCATCAGGATATCTCAGGTCGGGTGGACTGATATTGGTTTTTAATTGAATAATCTCAGATTTTTGGTGTGGAGGCTGTGATGACTTCGATTCAAGCAGGGGCCACAGAATCGCTCAATCTAGCGCTGATCGATTCTGTGGTAAACAAGAAAAATGATCAACCTGGCGCCTTGATAGCCATTCTTCAAGAGATACAGGCAGTCATTGGCTATATTCCGCAGGCAGCCATTGTGCGCGTTTCGGAATTGACCGGTGTGCCGGTGGCTGACATCTTCGGGATCGTGACTTTTTACGCTCAATTCCGCCTTCACCCTCAAGGCAAACATGTGGTAAAGATTTGTCATGGTACTGCCTGTCATCTGAACGGCTCAGAAAAATTATCTGAAGCTGTTTGTCTTTGTTTAGGCGCTAAAGAGGGTGAGACTAGCGCGAACGGGCAATATTCAGTTGAAAAGGTGGCCTGTTTGGGTTGCTGCAGCCTGGCCCCCACCATTATGATAGACAATGAAACATATGGAAGACTGACCTCTGATAGTATTGTTACCGTTATCAAAGAGTTTGAGGCTTCTCAAAAAGCCACGGGTGTGGAGTAGACTGGTATGAGTAAAAATATCTCAAAAAATAGATATATTATGCGGGTGGGTTTGGCTTCCTGCGGTGTTTCGGCTGGTGCCCGCAAAATATATGACGCCATCAACGCTCTGTTGGTGGACAAATCAATCCCGATTGAATTGAAGCGCACCGGTTGTATTGGCATGTGCTACAACGAGCCGCTGCTTGAAGTGGTAAATCCAGCCGGAGAAAGTACCTTTTACACCTGTGTTACCGTTGAACAGGTTGAACGCATCGTTAATGAGCACGTTATGGGCGGCCGGGCGATTACTGATTGGACTGTTGGTGGTGAAGAATGGGATAGTCAAATGGCACGGCAGACACGCATCGTTCTGCGTAACTGCGGCGTTATTGATCCTGAAGATATTGATGAATACCTCGCCTCCGGTGGTTATGAAGGATTGCGGAGAGCTTTGACCGGCATGACTCCTGAGCTTGTCATTGAAGAGGTTGTCAAATCCGGTTTGCGCGGACGCGGCGGCGCCGGTTTTCCCACAGGCACTAAATGGAGATTGGCGCGCCAGGCCGCCAAAACACCCAAATATGTTGTTTGCAATGC
>DAOUAU010000170.1:0-3566 GCA_034433195.1 Dehalococcoidales bacterium | reverse complement strand
ATAGAGGTCTTCTGGGTCTTGCGCATTTCGCGTTCTTTTTTGGCTTGTTCATATTTAAATTTACCGTAATCCATCATACGGCATACCGGAGGTACTGAAGTAGGGGCCACTTCTACCAGATCAAAACCCTTTCTCTTCGCCATATCCAAAGCCTGGTACAGCGCCATCACCCCTAACTGTTCGCCCTGGTCACCCACCAGGCGGCATTCTCGGGCTTTGATTCCCTCATTGATTCTAAGTTTCTTAATTATGGACTAGTTACCTCCTGGAACATTCAATAAAAGCGGCCAAACGCTCTGAATCAGTTCTTTTTTGCCTCCGGTTAATAACCTGATAACCTTTGAGGTAGCTTTAACACCCTCAAAATTTACTGCTGACCCGTTCATGTGTGACAGACAAAAACCATTAATCTACGCCCCTACAGGCATAGAATACAATATTCTAGCACAACTCCGGACTAAATATCAAAGTCTTTGGCTTTGGCCGCTATCACCTTCAATAATTGTTCTTTAAATTGAGCTATCGGAATGGCCTGAACCTGTTTACCGGTACGCAATCTGACCGATACTGCGGCTTCAGCGGCTTCTCTCTCTCCCACGATTATCATGCAGGGTATTTTTTCCAACTGCGCCTGGCGAATTTTCTGATTCATTCTCTCTGTGCTGTCATCCACCTGCACCCGGATACCGGCCGTTTTCAATTCGGCCTCCACTTTGCGGGCATATTCCGTATACTGTTCGGAAACCGGAATAACCATGGCCTGCACCGGAGTCATCCAGACCGGAAAAGCCCCGGCGTAGTGCTCAATCAAGAAGGCAAATGTCCGTTCGATAGCTCCGATAGAGGAGCGGTGAATGACGATCGGCTCTTTTTCCTTGCCATCCTTGTCAATATAGCTCAGTTTGAAGCGTTTGGGCATCACGAAATCATATTGCACCGTGAATACCGTATCTTCTTTGCCGGCAAAATTGCGCATTTGGATATCAATCTTGGGACCGTAAAAGGCCGCCTCATTGGCCGCTTCATAAAAATTGGCCTGGCGCTGCACCAGGACATCGCGTAGAACACCCTCGGCATACTGCCAGGCGGCATCATCTTTATAATATTTCCCTTCTTCGGCCCGGTTACCCAGGGACAACCTGTAACGGTAGTTATCGCCGGTATTCAGTCCCAATGTCACACCCATAAATTCAATCAAATCCAGAACCACATTCAATTCTGAAACTGCCTGTTCTTTCTGACAGATGATATGTGAATCAGCCAGACAGAAGCTCCTGACCCGGATCAGGCCGGATAACTCACCCGATTTTTCATAGCGGAACTGTTTAGCCAGTTCGGCAATTCTGAAAGGCAGTTCTTTATAGGAGCGAGGTTTGCTGGCATAATATTGAAAATGATGCGGACAGGTCATGGGCCGCAGCATCAACTCTTCTTCATCCACCTTCATTAACGGGTACATGGTCTCCTTATAATAAGGATAGTGACCGGAGGTCTTATACAGGTCGATATTAGCCAGTTCGGGAGTATAAATATGCTTGTAACCGCGTTTGATTTCTTCATCCACCACAAAGCGCTCCAGCACCCGGCGGATGACTGAACCCTTTTCCGTAAAGATGGGCAAACCCTTGCCAATGAGATCGGAGAAGACGAAAAGGTCCAGGTCTTTGCCGATTTTCCGGTGGTCGCGTTTTTTGATCTCTTCCTGAAAAACTATATACTCCTCCAGTTCCTTCCGTGAGGCGAATGCCAACGCGTAAATGCGTTGCAGCATGGGGTTCTTTTCCGAACCTCTCCAGTAAGCCCCGGCGATTTTTTCCAGCCTGAAAGCATCATAACGGATTTCTTTGGTGGTCTGTACATGCGGTCCGGCGCACAAATCCACAAAATCTCCGGAGCGGTAGATGGTGATATCTCCATCGGTCAATTCCTCAATTAGTTCCAGTTTGTAGGGCTGGTCTTTGAACAGGCTTCTAGCCGCATCCTGGGAGATATTTTCCCGGCTGAAATTGAGTCCGCGGGATATCAGTTCCCGCATTTTCTTTTCAATTTTCGGCAGATCGTCAGTGGTCAGAGTTTTGATATCAAAATCATAGTAAAACCCATTCTCGATGGCCGGTCCGATGCCCAGTTTCACCTCCGGAAAGAGACTTTGTACCGCCGCAGCCATGATGTGGCTGGCCGAATGGCGGATGATTTCCAGTTTTTCGGTGCTGCCGGCCTGATTTTCTTGAGGACTCATAATATATACACTTCCTGTTAAAATAGCGCTCAAAGCTGACTAAATTATAACAACCTGCGCCGGTCAGTGCAAAGCAGTGATAACAAAAGGCTTAATCCAAAAAATCTACCGTCTCTGGCATTCTACCCTTCCATCCGATCTTTTTTGACTTTTAAGATCACACTCACCGTCAGGCTGACGACCGGAACCGGAGCCTCAGACTGCAATAGTACCTCATCAGTCAGAACAGCCCACGGGGGTTCAGGACGAGGGGTTTTTACTCTATATGGATGAAGGCAATCCGGCATCAGAAACATTTACACCTCTGGTTAAGAAGTCCGGTTGGCGCGCGATAGGGGACAGCCCCGGCTAGGCGATTGACCGGTCGGGCGTAGCGATCAGCCTCAGCAGTCCGGCATAGCCCTGGGGTGTTTCCGTCCGATAGCATCGGTCATTTTTAAGCGATGAAGGAATGGCCGTTTCATCATGGCCTTCCAGCAGTACCGGAATAAACCGGGGATCCGGCTGCCCCGCACAGATATATTGATGTATCAGATAATCTTCCCACAGTTCCTCAATACCTCTGCTGTCCCTGGGTTGACCGTCCAACCGCTGCCGGTAGCATGGAGAGCATACCAGGAGTATAAAATCAGCTTCATGGAGGCGTCCCTGCAGCCAGACCGGCCAGCCCTCTTCGGGAGCTGATTGATATTGATCAATCATGCAATCTATCCCGTCTGCCCGCAGACGGTTGGCAAGCGCCAAAACACGGCCAGCCTCTTCATCTGAATCACGGCTGTAGCTGATGAATACTTTAGTGGCAGCGGGTTCCGGATTAGTCATCTTGTCACCTCAGTCAAGCATTTAAAGAGATTTCCAATGATAGAATAGACGTTTCCCGGGCTGTTCCCAAAACATCTCGATAGTGTGATTTCCACGTTTAATCAGGCGGGGTGCGCCCGGCTGACAGTCCCCCGCCATGCCGTAACAGGCCGTATCCATAGTTAAAACCGCCGGGATCGCCGGCGCTATTTTGCTAATGCGGTTTTAGCAGTATCAATCCATCCGGCAACTGCTTTTTCAGTCAATCTGAATTTGGCCGGCGCCAGTACCAGTTTCGTTTCCAGCGCTGTTTTGCAGGCCTGGAATAACTCAGAGGCATTGGCCTCAGCCAGTTCATCGACGGAGTGAATACGGGCTCCTTTAACCAATAATTCCACGATGTTGTCACTTAATCCGGTGAGCGTCAGCCCGGACATCAGATTAGCCATATCTACAAACTGTCTGGCGCGAATTTCACTGATCTTTAAAGTTTTTGCCAGTTGAGCCGGTTGGATTAAAGTCAATT
>DAOUAU010000169.1:0-1677 GCA_034433195.1 Dehalococcoidales bacterium | reverse complement strand
TGGCGTACTGGTTGCCGATAAACCCGCGCAAATCACCTTCAGCGGTCTGAAACGCGAACAGGTAACCGGCGGCTCTTGCCAAAGGGGCAGACTCCCGTGTAAATTGATACCTTTCGACCAATGTTCTGAAGGCCTTGAAGGTAGCTACCAGACGCGCATGGTTTTCCGGGTATACCGGCGTTTTTTTAACCGGGCCCGCCCAGGAACCATCAGCAGACTGCTTCCGAAGAGTACTCACCGGTTCTTTAAGTTCCCATACTACCTGGAGATGATCCACTGCTTCTCCCAGAAGGTCACGACCGGTAAAGTAAACAACCGCCTCGCAATTCGCCGCCAGAAGCGCCTCTGTGGCACCTTCTAACTGTTCCTTCCAGGTTTGTTTCAATATCTCTCTTCCCATCAGTGTTTCCGTTTCTTCTGGCTGCCCAACACTTTAAATATCTTTTTACCAACCGGGTCGTATGTGAACTCGGATATCAATAGCATACACCAAACCAAAATTATTTATCTATTTGGACAAAATCGATCTGGAGAGCCGAAAAGGAATTTTGTGTTGGTGAATGCGCCGCAAAACTCGGTCTGAATAGTCTTGTTCTGATTCAGGCGGGAGTATCTTGCCCCATACCGTCACTCTTAAGGGTAATAGCGACTTTTTTATCCATCCGGGAAATAAACGAGCATCCCTGGACAGAAAGAATATTCAGAAACAAATCGACAAAGCTCCGGAAATTGTTAGCGGACAAGCAATCGCTAATAAAGCCCAATTTCTTGCCCTCAAGGCCAGGACCACACAACTAAACCAAACTCTCATTGATAAGGCCTATGCTTCAGCCGGGATTAAAGGCTGGGTCACTCACCTCGACATTCTCAATCAACCAGTGATAGAACACTACCCATCTGATAACAAGCAGAACAAAACAGCGTTTATACACTATCTGGCTCAGTAAAACCGTGCGCTATTCCCGGATAGCCTTGAACAGTTGCTTAACTTTTAGACATTAATCCGTCAACCGAATAGAATAAGGGTAAATTTGAAATGGATCTTCACTTAAAAACACTTAAGGAGAAAGAAATGGGCAACAAAATGGGACAGCTGGGACAACTGAAAAACATCAGGCATGAATCCAATTTGATCGAACTGAAAGGCTGGAGATCAATGCATGAAAGCATCACTCTGCCGATGATAACGGCTTTGGGTGAACGTGACATTCCCGGCTCAAAACTAATGTTGGGATTCGCGTACATAGATAAGCCGGAAGAGCAGATAGGAATCAAAGCGCATATCCACACTGATCGTGACCAGTGGATTTTCCTCTTCGGTGCCCGAGACTTCACGCAATTTGATGCCGATGTAGAATTCTACCTGGATGATGCATGGCACAAGATTAGTTATCCCTTTTACGCCTACATTCCGAAGGGGATGACCCATGAACCTTTAAAGATTACCCGTGTAGGCAAACCACTCATCTTCATCGATGCCAGAATAGAGCCTGACAAAGAGGAAATTGTTTGGGTGGATGAAGACCCCGCTAAAAGAAAAAAATAGCAGAGTAAATTGTCCAAAGAAACATACCGGGCCGCTATAATCTGAAACACGGCCGGCTGAACCAGATTTGCCGTCAGCGCAGCAACCGGCTTGGCGATAATCCACACTGTCAGTGTTCAGGATTATCCATC
>DAOUAU010000168.1:0-1767 GCA_034433195.1 Dehalococcoidales bacterium | reverse complement strand
TTATGGCTATGATATATTTCATGCCAGTTTTGTTTTCGGCTGGAACTATCACACCGGCAATGCGCGGAGTATGGTAGCTATCCGGTTCTGCGTCCGCTCCATCCATCACTTTCTCGATATAATCCAGGCTGCGAAAAGAACCAGTATTAAAAAGAAGCCGATATACTTCATATACCGCTTCAGTCTGAATGCCGTTAGAAACAGCTAAAATTCCAGCCGCATCATCATATTTGACGGCCGAGTAATGCCTCAGCGCATCGTAGGGAGCATCAGTCAGTGGTCCCATGTAAAAAGTATTGCTTTTAGCTGCCGCTCTGCGTTCACGGCTTTCAGGTGAACGGCCGGTTACCAGGTAGGCAAAACAAGCTCTGGAATTTGGCGTTAAACCCAGAAATAACTGACGACCGGGATATGGACCATTGGGATTGTTCAAAACAGCCTCCTTTGATTGAGCTTTTTATATTCAGTGTTAAAACAGCGGTTAACCCGGATGGTCTTTGAAAAGATCTTCTATTTCCTTTATTATATTTTGATTGATCGGTCCCGCATCCAATTTGAGACCCTTTTGGAATTCGGATTCCAGCGTTTTCAAATATTCCAACAATTCCGGCTTTTTCTCAATGGCCTGGTTCACCTGTTGATATAAATGCTCACTGTCTTTTCGGGCCACGTCCAAATCAATATTGATTCCCAACAAAGCATTCAATTTCAGCATTAGATTGTAACAACCAATGAAATTAGTGACCTGGATATAATGCGGGGTGTGTGCCCACAGACTGATCATAGGAATACTCCGAAGCGCGGCATTAACCAGTACAAGAGTATACAGACTGCTGGGTCCTTTGTAATTAGTTAACTCTATCTGGTGCTCTTTCAATTCATCTCTTTCAGCCGCATAATTAGCCACGCCGCTAATACGCGGTGGAGCGGTATGGGGTATAGCATCAAACACACCACCCAGAGCGATGATTTTTTCCACCTCATATTCCCGGGCAAGATCCAGGATCAGGTCAACCAGCTTATTCCAGCCCTGCTCAGGTTCCGGCCCGGAGATCAAAATTAAATCACGGTTGCCCGGTTTGGCTTTAAAATACCAGAAGTTTATAGTAACCATGCTGAAAGATTGGATCATTCCATTCTCGATATTGACTATGGGCCGTTTGGCTTCATGCCCCATAGACAGGTATACATAAAACTCATCCGGTTTAAGTTCAGCAAAGAGGGTAGCTTCAAGGCGGCTCAACGTATACCACAAGACGCTGGACGGAACTTCACCGGCGTTAGACCAACCGGAAAAAGCCATAATCATATATGGTTTATGTAAAACCGGCTTTTCCAACCAGATGAAATTAGAGTTTTCCATTTTCAGCTCCCGGGCTGGTTTTAATCAATACTTTTAATTTTTGAATCACAGGAGACACTACCGTCCCGATTTTTTCCGCAAACAGCAAATCTGCAAACTGGTCCAAAGGGGTATCACCCTGATTAATTATAACCAATTGTGCCCCATGTTCTACAGCTAACCTCGGCATATCAGCGGCTGGAGTCACTACCAGACTGGAACCAATCACTACAAACAGATCACAATCTTGAGCATGACGGATAGACATATCCAGGTCTTTAACCGGTAAAGAATCCCCGAAATCCACCACACTGGATTTCATCTGGCCGCCACATAAGGGGCAGCGCATATGGTCATCAAAATTGTCCATCACAAACTGACAATTGCGGCAACGCAGTTTGGTCATGTTGCCATGTAATTCGGCC
>DAOUAU010000167.1:0-2942 GCA_034433195.1 Dehalococcoidales bacterium | reverse complement strand
CGGCCGCGCTCAATATTTTCCTGCCGTTTCTGCTTTTTAAACCACTGACGAATTTTTTCGCGGGCGCTGGAAGTATTGACATAGCCCAGGCTCGGGCGCAACCAGTCCTGGCTGGGGCCTTTGCCGCTCTTGACGGTCATGATTTCCACAATATCACCGTTATTTAGTTTATAGTTCAGCGGCTGTAATTTCCCATTGATTTTAGCCCCAACGCAATGATGACCCAGTTCAGTATGAACACGGTAGGCAAAATCCAGTGAAGTAGCCCCGCGCGGCAGGTCCTTGATCTCACCCCTGGGAGTGTAAACAAATACCTGATCATTGAAAATATCGGTTTTTACGGATTCCAGGAACTCTTCCGCACCGCTGAATTCACGGTGCCAGTCAATTAATTGACGCAGCCATGAGATTCTCTCTTCAAAACGGATATCACCCTTCTCCCCTTCTTTATAGCGCCAATGAGCGGCCACACCGTATTCGGCGATATGATGCATTTCATAAGTACGAATCTGCAGTTCCAGAGGAGTGGTTCCCAAGCACATTACCGTGGTATGCAAAGATTGATAACCGTTAGGTTTGGGATTGGCGATATAGTCATCAAATTCATCCGGCATAGGATGCCAGAGAGTATGAATAATCCCCAGAGCATTGTAACAATCACCGATGCTGGAGACCATAACACGCACCGCTTGAAGATCGTGAATATCATCGAATTGTTTGCCCACGGACTCATATTTTTCCATCTTTTGATAGATGCTGAAAATGTGCTTGGGACGCCCGTAGATTTCGGCCTTCAATCCGGCCTTTTCAAACTCCTCTTTGAGGGTTTGGATGACCTGAGTGATAAAATTCTCACGTTCTAACCGGCGGCGGGAGACCAGCTTGGCGACGCTTTTATATTTTTCCGGCTCCAGGTACCGGAAGGAGAGGTCTTCAATCTGCCACTTTAACTCCCATATCCCCAGGCGATGAGCCAGAGGGGCATATATTTCCATAGTTTCCAGGGCGATACGGTGCTGTTTGTCCGGGGGCATGAAATGTAAAGTTTGCATATTGTGCAGCCGGTCGGCTAACTTGATAAAGACCACCCGGATATCTTCAGCCATCGCCACCAGCATCTTACGCAAATTTTTAGCCTGTGATTCACGCCGGGCAATGTCTTCTCCGGCCCAGGCGATCTTACCCAAACGAGTCACCCCATCCACCAGCTTGGCCACTTCCGTGCCGAAACGGGTTTCAATGTCAATATTCGGCACATCGCAATTCTCAACCACATCGTGCAATAATGCCGCCACCAAAGAACTGGCATCCAATTGCAAATCAGCCAGAGTCAAGGCGACTTGAAGCGGATGTTCAATATAGGGGTCCCCGGAGTTGCGGTTTTGTCCTTCATGAGCCTCAGCGGCAAACTGATATGCCTCGCGCACCTGAACAACTTTATCCGGCGGCAAGTAAGCCTGCACTTTTTCTATCAATCGCTGACTACTCATAAATCGGTTCCTGCATGTAATTAACAGTATAACCCAATCCTCACGATTTGAAAAAAGTCAAAGCCTTTTTTTGACTTTATGGCAGGTCTGTTCTATTGTGTATTACATAATCCTTTATAAGGAGCATCAAATTGTTTCAATCACCCCGCGGAACTGCCGATATTTTGCCGGAGGACCAACCCTACTGGCGTTTTATAGAAGACAAGATCGTCCGGATTTGTCAATTATACGGCTATCGTCGTATTGACACCCCGGTTTTTGAAGATGCTGGTTTGTTTATGCGCGGGGTGGGAGAAGAGACGGATATCGTCCAGAAGGAAATGTATATCTTCGAGGACCGCGGAGGCAACAAATTAACCCTCAAACCGGAGGGCACCGCTCCCATCTGCCGGGCCTATCTGGAACACGGCATGCCCAATCTGCCCGCACCAGTCAAGCTGTATTACATGTCACCCAGCTACCGTTATGAAAGGCCGCAAGCCGGGCGCTATCGTGAGTTCCATCAATTTGGATTTGAAGCTATCGGGGATGCTGACCCGGCGCTGGATGCCGAGGTGATTGAAATGGCCTGGCAGTTCTATGTATCCCTGGGCATGGGGCAGCTGCACCTCAAGCTGAACAGCATCGGTTGTAAAAACTGCCGCCCGGTCTATCTGGCTAAACTGAAAGAATACTTCACCGCTTTTAAAAAGGAACTGTGCCAGGATTGCCACAACCGTTTGGAGGGCAATACTTTACGTTTGCTGGACTGTAAAAATCTCAACTGCCGGAAGCTCCAGGTCAGCGCTCCCGGAAGTTACCAAAACCTTTGTCCGGATTGCGCTGCCCATTTTGAACAATTGCAGAAATATATTGTTTTGTTAGGGCTGCCGATCGAAATCGATCATTGTCTGGTGCGCGGCCTGGATTATTACACCCGTACTGTTTTTGAAATTCAACCGGAAATTGAGGGCGCTCAAAGCACTATCGGCGGCGGCGGCCGTTATGACGGCTTGATAGCAGAACTGGGCGGTAAACCCACCCCGGCCCTGGGCTTTGCCACCGGCATTGAACGCATCGTCACCAATATCAAAAGGCAGAATCTGCCGGTCCCTCCAGTGGGTAATCCCGGTGTTTTCGTGGCTTATCTGGGAGACGCGGCCAAAACAGCGGCCGTCAATTTGACCAGCAGTCTGCGCCAATCCGGAATCTGCGCCGTCCAGGCGCCCGGCGGTAAAAGCCTGAAAGCCCAATTGCGGCAGGCCAATACCCTGGCCGTGCGTTATACTCTGATCCTGGGTGACGATGAGATTAAATCCGGCAGTATTCAATTGAGAGATATGCAAAGCTCCGAGCAAAAGAACATCCCCCGGCAACAATTGATGCAAATACTCACCGAAAAAAGTAATCCCTGAAATTAATTCTCCACTGGAATTTTAGATTGACCTGGAAGGGGTGAAGGCTTTGGTGAAC
>DAOUAU010000166.1:0-9453 GCA_034433195.1 Dehalococcoidales bacterium | reverse complement strand
AATCTGGAAATTGCCCCTCCTGTTTGTTTGCGAAAACAATCAATACGGCGTCAATACCTCATATCAATACTCACTGGGAGCCCGGGAGATCACCCGTATGCCGGAGGCCTATCACATCAAAAACACATCGATTTATGGTAATGATGTGGAAGGTGTCTACCAGGCTGCCGCAGAAGCGGTGGATTATCTCAGAAAAGGCCATGGTCCTTATTTTCTGGAATTCCTGACTTATCGCTGGCATAAACACTATCTGTCTAACATCCTGCCTGATTTGCGGCCTGAGGACGAACTGGAGGAATGGAAGAATAAATGCCCGGTGACCACTTATGAAAATAAGCTGTTAAAGGATAAGGTGCTGACTAAAGCCAGATGCAACGCCATCAAAGATGAAATCCTGGCTCAGGTAGAAGCCGCTCATCAATTTGCGGTGGACAGCCCCTTCCCGGCCCCTGAAGCCGCCCTGGAAGATGTATTTTCCAAATAAAGAATAAAATTACAAGCTGGTGGCCGATTTGAGTCACCGGCTTATACACAGGAGCCGATTCATGAGACAGATCAGTTGCGAACAGGCCGGAAATGAAGCCATCCAGGAAGAATTCCGCCGTAATCCCAAAACGGTGCATATGTCTACCGACCTGCCGGCAGACCTGTGCAAGGAATTTGGCGCGGACAGGATCCGTATGACGCCCATCGCCGAATCCAGTTTCTCCGGAGCCGCCATCGGGCTGGCCGGTTCCGGCTACCGTACGGTTGTCAATCTGCGCATGGCCACTTTCAGTTTCGTAGCAATGGACCAGTTATGTAATCATGCCGCCAAAATCACTTATATGTTTGGCGGGCAGGCCCAATTTCCGATTCTTTTCCGCATGACCATTGGCGCCGGTTTTTCGGCCGCGGCTGAACACTCCATCAGCCCCTACCCCATGTATATGAATGTTCCTGGCCTCAAATTAATCCTGCCCGGCACCCCCTACGATATCAAAGGTCTGTTAAAAACGGCTCTGCGGGATAACAATCCGGTTATCTCTTTCGAACATGCCTTGCTGGGAGGGCTAAAGGGTGAAGTGCCGGAAGCAGAATATCTGATCCCCTTCGGTCAGGCCTGCATTCGCCGCAAAGGGACGGATGTCACTATCGTGGCTCTTTCCAAAATGGTCTATGAAGCTCTGGCGGCGGCGCAGGAGTTGAAGCTGGAAGGCATATCCGCCGAGGTGATTGATCCGCGCACGCTGGTGCCGCTGGACAGGGAAACCATTTTTAAGTCCGTGAAAAAGACCGGACGTTTAGTAGTGGTAGATGAAGCCTGCCTGACCTGCGGCGCGGCTGCCGAGATTGTAGCACTGGTGACTGGCGAAAAATCGGTTTTTACCAAACTTAAAGCGGCCCCGGCCAGAGTAAGCGCACTGGATGTGCCGATTCCTTTCAGCCCACCCATGGAGAAATACGCTATCCCGGACAAAAACAAGGTCATGGATGCAGTCTACGAAGTAATGGGTATGAAAATCAGTATAAACCACCCAGGCCGCTAGAGATTCCTTACTTCCTGAAAAACCATGGAACCAAAACCGGGACTTTTTGAGCGTGAAGGGCATATCCCGAACGCCTGGCCAAATTGCGCTTTTCCATTAACGGAATACTGACGAAGACAAACAACGCGGTGACCGCCAGTGGACCGATCAGAGTTAACCAGCGGACAGCGTCATGACCCGGCACAAACAACCATAGGCCCCACCAGAAAAGGATTTCTCCCAGATAATTGGGATGACGTGAATATTTCCATAGACCCTGGTTCATAATGGCGCCGGACGAAGGAGCGTTATCCAAAAAGCGCTTCAATTGAACATCTGCCACAGTCTCAATTATGATCGCCCCCAGAGTAACTACCAGGCCTACCGCCTGCAATATGCCAAATGCAGGCTGATCAGCGGTTAAAACAGGATATAAACAAAGACAACCCCCAAACACCACAATAGTTGGCACCAGATCAATCCCCACCAGTTCGATCAGCCAGAACAGTTTGCCCGACCGGCGCCGGTAGTCTGTATAACGCCAGTCTTCATGCTTTAACCCCTGCCATTGACTGGCCCAATTGAAAGTCAAGCGCAACCCCCAGAGAATGACCACTGAAATCACCAGGATTTGAGTCCAACTGATTCCCCCCGAATCGTTCAGCTTCAGCATCCAATAAAAAGCGATTACCATGGGAGCCAGACTCCAAAAAGGATCATAAAAACTGGCGTTGCGGAAAATCCTGCCAAAAATATATACCACCAGAGTTGCCGCAATATCGGCGATGAAGGTATAGATCACAGGGTGAAATCTTCCGGTAGAGGACACCACCAGAAAAGCACCCGCCACGGCGAACAGATAAGCCACTGTCACCCATGCGAAAGACATTATCAGATACTTTTTTGAACTGGTGTTGCCTGACATGATTGGTCTGTATTCTAAAGGAATAATCGTGACAACGTCAATATTTCTTGTTTCAAAGGCCGGATTATTTGAGTTTGGCGCATCTAACACTTCTTTAGCACATTTTTCTTGTTAAGCCTAGCGTTCCGAACAAATGGCTCAGGATTGGCACTGGTTCAGTGAGGTATTCTTTAACAGCGGCAATCAAATCTGGAACACTGGGAAATATCCATCATCGTATCCGTTGTTTGATAATCTGGCCAGGCCGGCGTTCACCCATGTTGAACCACGATGCAGACGGGGGAGCAAAATACGGATTGAAAGCCGGATGTTTTCCAGCCATGGTCTCACTCTGGGCTGTTTATCAGTTCCATAGTGGTCTGATATCAGGATGTCAGTTTAGCTTTCAGTTCCTGATTAATTGGAATCACTTTTTGGGTTTCGTAATCAAAAACCAATACACAGGTCTTGGCCCGGGCCAGTTCTTTGTTACTGGCTGAATCTTTTACCCGGTAAACAAGGTCGAAGCATTTTTGTTGAAAATCAACCGCCGCAATTTCAACTGCCAGTATTTGGCCGTAATAGCCCTGGCGTTTAAATACCACACCGATATCTCCCAGAATAAATCCGGTTTGGTGTTTGGTATTCTGGACTTCATCTTCAAATCCACTTTTCACCATGAACTGGGCACGGGCTTCTTCCAGAATTGCCACCATATTGACATGGCTCAAATGCCAGGCCCGGTTGATATCCCCAATACGTACCGGGATTTTGGCGGTAAAGTGAAATTTTTCAGGTAACTCAATATGCAACCGCGCCATATCCTTCACTCTCCTGCAGACCGATTAGTGCTCATACGGCTATGAAAACTTGCACCCATAAACTCATCTTAAACGGAAAACACAAAACCCACAACTCCAGCCGATCCCCACATTTTCTACTTGCTTTTCCCTTTTGGTTCGGTTACAATATCAAACAGTAAGCCTTAGTACCTTTAACTCAGTCCAGAGAGGCTGGTAAGGGGTGAAAAATGAATCCACAATCTGATCATACCTCTTGCCAAAACGGACAAGAGGTTTTTTATGCCTGTAAAAGTCATCATGACAGCGGATGATATCCGCCGTACTATCGCCCGTATTGCCCATGAGGTGATCGAACGTAACAAAGTTATGTCTGATCTCATACTGGTCGGCATGTTGACTCGCGGTGTTCCTCTGGCCAAACGTCTGGCGGCCAATATCAAAGGTTTTGATGGTACGGATATCCCGGTCGGTTCATTGGATATCAGTCTTTACCGTGATGATCTTGATTCCCGGGCTCTCAGACCAATTATCAACGGGACCAATATTCCTATCGATATCGCAGGAAAGACCATTGTTCTGGTGGATGATGTGCTGTATACCGGACGCAGCACCCGGGCAGCACTGGATGCTTTGATCGATTACGGACGGCCAGCCACCATTCAGTTAGCGGTGCTGGTTGACCGCGGACACCGTGAATTGCCTATCCGGGCTGACTACATCGGCAAAAACATTCCCAGCGCCCGTTCTGAAAACATCCGTGTAGAATTAGTTGAAGTAGACGGGCAAGACCAGGTCAGTATCGGCCAAAGGCCTGAAGGAGGTCTCCTATAATGACCGCTACCTGGCAAGATGACGGTTCAACTCTCTTGCTTACTTCGAAGACGGCTTCAACCGCCATCACCTGGCGGCACCATCATATTTTTGACCTGGATGATTTCACTCCGGATGAAATAGAATTGGTACTGCACATCACTGATTCCATGCGCGAAGTACTGGGACGGCCGGTCAAAAAAGTGCCTGCTTTGCGTGGTAAAACAGTGATGACCTTATTTTACGAAAACAGCACGCGCACACGGCTTTCTTTTGAACTGGCGGCCAAAAGTCTGAGCGCTGACGTTTCTAACCTGACCGCCTCTTCTTCCAGCGTCACCAAGGGAGAATCTTTGGTTGATACCTTTCTAACCCTGGAATCTCTGGGAGCGGATGTCATCATCATGCGCCATCCAGCCTCCGGCGCACCCAATCTGGCCTCAAACTTCGTCAAAGCCAGCGTTATCAACGCCGGTGACGGATGGCACGCTCATCCTACCCAGGCCTTGCTGGATATGTATACCATGAGAGCCCATAAAGGCAGTTTGAAAGGATTGAAGGTCACCATCATCGGTGATGTTAAACACAGCCGCGTTTCCCGCTCCAATATCTGGGGCTTGACTATCATGGGGGCGGAAGTGACCGTCTGCAGCCCGCCTACTCTACTGCCGGTTGGCCTGGAAAAAGCCGGTTCGGCGTTTCCTCGCATTAAAGTGGAAATGGATATTAACAAAGCCTTGAAAGACGCTGATGTGGTCATGGTTTTACGTTTACAACTGGAACGCATGCAAAGCGGTTTGCTGCCAAGTATGCGCGAATATGTGATGTTATACCAATTGAATGAAGATCGCATGAAATTGGCCAAGCCGGAAGCGTTGGTGATGCATCCCGGTCCCATGAATGAGGGTCTGGAAATAGCTCCCTCGGTCGCGCATTCCCGTCAGTCCGTCATCAATGAACAGGTCTCCAATGGTGTAGCGGTGCGGATGGCCTTGCTCTACTTGCTGGCCGGAGGGAAAAAAGCATGAACTCGCTATTGATAAATAACGCCCTTATCATTGATCCTTCCCAAAGAATGCATCAAGTGGGTAAATTGTTAATAACTGAAGGTAAAATTGCCTGGATTGGTAAAAACGGAGAAACACCCGCGGGCCATGACTATCAGGTGGTTGATGCTGAAAATCTGATCGCCTGCCCTGGTTTTGTGGATTTGCATTGCCACCTCAGAGACCCCGGATTTGAAGAAAAAGAAACTATCGCCAGCGGTACGCTGGCCGCTGCCAAAGGCGGTTTTACCACCGTCTGCTGCATGCCAAACACCGAACCGGCCATTGACAATCGTTCGGTTGTAGATTATATAAAATCCAAATCTGCACTGGAAGGAATAATCCGGGTGCTGCCAATCGGTTGTATTACTAAAGGCCGTAAAGGCGAAAGCCTTTCCGAAATGGGTGAACTGACCGGGTCCGGGGTAGTTGGTTTCAGCGATGACGGTAATCCGGTGATGAACTCCCGAGTGATGCGGCAAGCGCTGGATTACAGCCGTGCTTTCGGATTGCCCGTCATGGAACACTGTGAAGACAAGTCGCTGGTGGAAGGCGGGCAGATCAATGAAGGCATCATTTCCACACGTCTGGGTTTACCGGGCATGCCGGCCGCCGCTGAAGATAGTATGGTAGCCCGCAATATTGCACTGGCTGAGTTAACCGGCTCCAGATTGCATCTTTGCCATATCAGTACCTCCGGATCGGTGGAATTGATAAGAGCCGCAAAAAAGAAGGGTTTGAAGCTAACCGCTGAGGTAACACCGCATCATTTAACGCTGACTGAAGATAGCGTCACGGGTTATGATACCAATGCCAAAGTAAACCCGCCCCTGCGCACTCAGAAAGATATTGATGCTTTGATAGAGGGGTTGAAAGACCATACCATTGATGCCATCGCTACCGACCACGCCCCGCATTCCGAGATCGACAAACTTACCGAGTTCGCTTATGCGCCTTTCGGGATAAGTGTTCTGGAAACAGCTTTGGGGATGCTGATGGGGCTGGTACATGCCGGTAAGCTGGATATTGATTTATTAATTTCAAAAATGACTTGCGGACCGGCGCAAATCATCGGCGAAAAATTCGGGAAGCTGGGCACCCTGGCAGTTGGCAGTCCGGCTGATATCACCATTTTCGACCCCGATTTGGAATGGCGGGTAGATACCCGGGAATTCGTCTCCAAAGGTAAAAACACACCGTTAGCCGGCCGGACTTTGAAAGGCCGGGTCAAGATCACTCTTTTCCATGGGAAAATGGTCTGGAATGGGTAACCTGAAACAGCAGGTTTCTTTTTCAGCATTATATTTGGAATGACAAATACAGGTTTAGAATTTTCTGGTAAAGGTTGGTAAACAATGACTAAACGCGCAATTTTGGCTCTCCAGGACGGAACGATTTATGAAGGTACTTCCTTTGGCGCCGAGACGGATAACTATGGAGAGGTGGTCTTTAATACCAGCATGATCGGTTATCAGGAAATCCTGACCGATCCTTCATATGCCGGACAGCTTGTCTTGCCCACATATCCATTGATCGGCAACTACGGCATCAACGAACTGGATATGGAATCACGCCAAATCCAGGTACGCGGCTTCGTGGTCAGGGAAGAATGTCAAGAACCCAGCCATTACCTGAGCGGCAAGACTATCCATCAGTATCTGAATGAAAATAATATCCCCGGTATTTGCGGCATCGATACCCGGGCTTTAACCCGTAAATTGCGCAGCGGCGGCGTAATGATGGGTTACCTGACCACCACCAAAACACCCGGACAAGCTCTGGAAGCCCTGAAACAGCTGCCGGATTACGGTTCTACCGATTTTGTCAGAGACATCACCACTTCCACCATATACCAGTGGGGATTGCCCTGCCGTTCTTGTTCTTTCAAACAGAAATGTGATAACCGGGGACAGAACTACCCATTATATTGCGGCCTCAAATCCTTGAATCGCCAAACTCCGGATTACAACATCGTGGCTTTTGATTGTGGTCTGAAATATAACATCCTGAGACAGTTAGTGCTGCGCGGATGTTCGGTCACTGTCGTCCCCTGCACCACTCCGGCCAGTGAGATACTGGCCCTGAAAGCAGACGGTATCTTGTTATCACCCGGCCCGGGAGATCCTGACTTGCTGGGGTATGCCACCAACACCGTGCGCGGATTGGCTGGTAAGCTGCCCATCATGGGCATCTGCCTGGGTAACCAGCTAATTGCTCATGCCTTCGGTGGAAAGACCTTCAAGCTGAAATTCGGGCATCGCGGCGGCAACCATCCGGTTAAAGAACTGGCCACCGGACGCGCTCACATCACCGCCCAGAACCACGGCTATGCGGTAGATGCGAATTGCCTGCCCAAAGAATTGGAGATCACCCACCTTAATTTGAATGATGGCACGGTGGAGGGTTTGAAGCACAAGTACCTGCCCATTTTCTCCATCCAGTACCATTCCGAAGACTCTCCCGGCCCATGGGACAGCCGCTATTTATTTGATAAATTCGTGACCATGGTCAAAGAGGGGTTGAGAAAATAGACGTCAACTGGCATATTCCCGGCTTTTTCCAGCAGATCCCATGCAGAGGACAACAGATTCAATAACCGGTACAGGCGGTATGAGCAACAACCAAATAATTGTGATTCGATTTTTTCATCGAATTTGAGCAGAGGAGCGTACGTTGGCCAACAAACCTAAAAAAGTATTGATCATCGGGTCGGGACCAATCATTATCGGTCAGGCAGCTGAATTTGACTACGCCGGCACCCAGGCCTGCAAAGCCATGCGTGAGGAAGGCGTCATTTCAGTTCTGGTTAATTCCAACCCGGCTACTATTATGACCGATGAAGAAGTGGCGGACGTAGTTTATATTGAGCCGTTGACCGTTGAATCGGTGACACGCATCATTGAACGTGAAAGGCCGGACGGCTTCTTACCCACTTTGGGTGGACAAGTGGGGTTGAACCTGGCCGTAGATTTGGCTGACGCCGGGGTGCTGGATAAATATAACATCCGCTGCCTGGGAACCCCTATCCAGACCATCCGTAACGCCTCCGAACGAGACTTGTTTAAAAACCTTCTCATCAGAATTGGCGAACCCGTGCTGGACAGCGCCATCGCCAATTCCATGGAAGAAGCCCGCAGCGTAGCCAAACAAATTGGCCTGCCGCTTATCATCCGGCCTTCTTATACAATGGGAGGCACCGGCGGCGGCATCGCTAATACCTGGGAAGAGCTGGAAGAAATTTGCCACCGCGGCATTTCAGCCAGCCCGATTCATCAGGTCCTGCTGGAAAAATCGATCGCCGGTTGGAAAGAGCTGGAATATGAAGTAATGCGTGATGCCGCCGATAACTGCATCACCGTCTGCAATATGGAGAACCTGGACCCCATGGGTGTGCACACTGGCGAAAGCATCGTGGTGGCTCCCAGCCAGACTTTGACCAATAAAGAATATCAAATGTTACGCTCTGCCAGCTTGAATATTATCCGTAATCTGGGAATTGAGGGCGGCTGTAATGTCCAGTATGCCTTGCACCCCAATCCGCCTGACAGGGATGGCAATACACCCTATTATGTGATTGAAGTCAATCCACGTGTCAGCCGCAGTTCAGCCCTTGCCAGTAAAGCCACCGGTTATCCTATTGCCCGCGTAGCCGGCAAAATAGCGGTAGGCAAGCATCTGGATGAAATCGCCAATCAGGTCACCGGCAAAACTATCGCGGCTTTTGAACCTGCTCTGGACTACTGTGTAGTTAAAATACCGCGCTGGCCGTTTGATAAATTTGCTTCCGGCGACCGCGTCATCGGCACCCAGATGAAATCCACCGGGGAAGCCATGGCCATTGACCGTACCTTCGAAGCAGCTTTGCAAAAAGCAGTGCGCTCACTTGAATTCGGAAAACGTTCATTGCTTTGGGAGGACCCCAAGTGGGAACTTACCAGTGATATCGAAAGCTATCCTTTGTACCCGAACGACTTGCGGTTATGGGCCATTATGGCCGCCCTTCGCCGCGGCATCACCCCCGAAGCTATCGAGAAGAAAACTCGTTACGATATGTGGTTTCTGGATAAATTCATCAATATCATTAATATGGAAAAGCGTTTACTTTCAGAAGCGCTCACCCCTGAAATGATGTGGGAAGCAAAACGCCTGGGCTTTTCCGATATTCAAATCGGTACTCTGGCCGACCGCCTGCCGGAGCAGGTGCGCAAACAAAGACATGACTGGAACATCCGCCCGGTGTATAAAATGGTGGATACCTGCGCAGCCGAATTTGAAGCCGATACACCTTATTTCTACAGTGCTTACGAACGAGAAAATGAAGCTGAACCGCTTGAGGGCAACAAGTCCATAGTCATCGGCAGCGGCCCCATCCGCATCGGTCA
>DAOUAU010000165.1:0-6935 GCA_034433195.1 Dehalococcoidales bacterium | reverse complement strand
CAGCCTGGCGCGCCTGACTTTCCGGCCAACCCAGATTGAGCGGGCCAAAAGCCACATCGTCAAACACCGTCGGAGAAAAAAGCTGGTCGTCCGGATTTTGAAAGACCATGCCCACCTGTGATTTGATGCGTTTTATATTGGACTGGTCAAGGGTTTGTCCCAGTATTTGAACCTTCCCGTTTTGATGCAGTATGCCGTTCAGGTGCAGCAGCAAGGTGGATTTACCGGCTCCGTTGGGGCCGATAATGGCTACTTTTTCACCGCGAAAAACGTTGAGAGTGATATTCTTCAGAACTTCGCGGCCGTCCGGGTAAGCAAAGTTCAGATTTTCAATTTTGATGATTTCTTGGACCGGCATTACCATACTCTCACCAGGAAATTTACGGCCAGAATGGACAGCGTGGCGGCTAATAATAGCGTCAATGTCAGGGTATCTTTGGTTTTCATGATCAGTTCATCCAGCGTACGTGTTTGACCGTCATAACCGCGCGCTGACATAGCGCTGTAAACTCTTTCACTGCGTTCATAGCTGCGTATAAAGAGGGTACCTATCATATTTCCGGCAGTGCGGAGATTCCAGAATATCCCGCCGCGGCGGCTGCGGCAGTCCCGTGCAATTATCATCTGCCGCATTTCATCCACGATGACAAAGATATAGCGGTACATAAAAAATAATATTGTGATCAGAATAGTCGGGGCATGCAGCTCTTTTAAGGCCTGAAGCAGCGTGTTGATCTGAGAGGTGGCGGTCAGCCAGATCAAGCATAACAAAGACAGCCAACTTTTAGCCAGGAGGGCGGCCAGCATTTCCGTTCCCTCACGGCTGATGGTGATATTCCAGGACAGCAGATGAAAGCCAACCAGCGTTTCACCGGGTTTCAGGAAGGGCAGAAAAACCCCGATCAGGAGCGCAAAGGGCAAGACCGCCAGCGAGCGTACAAGGATATATTTCAGGCTTAATCTGGAGAAAGCCAGGACCAGTGCAATGACAATCAAATAGGACGCCAGAACCGGCCATTGCCCTCGGGTGGTCAGCACCACGGCTAAAATAAAAACTACGCTGAATATGAGCTTGGCTCGGGCATCCAGCTTATGAAAAAAGCTGCCGCTGTTTTGATATTGTTCAAGATAAAGATTGGACAATAGCCTTATTCCTATCCGATTCTGGTCAAACGGTATTCTTGCGGCGGTGAGTAGACAACAGCCATGCCAGTCCATAAGCCAGGCCGAATAAAAGCAATGTCCCGATCACACCGGCCAATATGGTCGCCAGTGCTTCGTTTTCAATCCCGGGAAACACATAATCAGCAATTATTTGAAAACGCGGCTCCTCGGCAGCATGGATAAATCCTTTGTCCTCAGCCACTTTCTCCAATCCGTCCGGAGAAGAGGAAGCCAGAGGCGAAATAACCGCCAGCAACAGACAAACTGCCAGAGCCGCTAACCACCACCTGGATTTCATTTGGCTTCACCTCCCACTTTAAACTCAACCCTGGCGTTTCTGGAAAACCCCAACAAATCAGCCCGTGTGGCCATGACCGCGCTGAGAACAGCGGCAGTGACCAGCCCTTCAACAATACCGATCAGGGCATGAATGCCGACCATGGACGGCAGAATAACCTGGAATGGAGAAGCCCCTGAGAACCCCAGTTCAAAAGCGCAGGCAGCTGAAGCCAGCACGATGGAGGCCCAGGCCCCGCTGAATCCGGCAATCAGTTTGCTTCTGCGGCTTTCACCCATCAAACCGGTCAGCAGTTTGTAAATGGCGAAACTGCCGAAACTCCCCATAATTCCCATGTTGAGGATATTGGCGCCCAGGGCTAATAATCCTCCATCTTGAAAGATCAAACACTGAGCGATCAAAACACATGACATTATTAGAACACCAGCCCAGGGACCTAACAGGATGGCCGCCAGAGCAGCGCCCATAAAATGCCCTGAAGTGCCCCCGGCGATCGGAAAATTCAGCATCTGGGCAGCGAAGATAAAAGCGGCCGTGACCCCCATCAAAGGGACTTGCTTATCTTTAAGGGTTTTGCCGCTGACCCGCACACCAATGGCTACTGCTCCGGCCGATATGGCTCCAGTTGTGATCAGAGTGGTGATGTTAAGAAAACCATCAGGTATATGCATCTTAAGTCTCCTTTTATCATCATAACTGGCAATTTATAGCTATTGCAAATAGTTGCAATCAACAAGCAAAAAAATTCCCGTTCATGTCTTGCAGGAACTGCACAAACCACTGATTAAAAGGTGCTTGAAATCAGCTTTAAAACCATATTGCCGGGCCAGGGTTTTTTCAATATCCAAAAATACATTTTCCGCGCAGCTGATCGTTTTCCCGCATTGATGACAAACCAGATGATGGTGATGGCCTTCTTCGGAATGGTGAAAAATGAAGTGGTCTTCGGATTCACTTTTTACTACGCAGCCGGTTTCTTCCAGAATATCCAGTGTTCGGTAGATGGTTGATTTGTTGACCCCCGGCATCCTCATCTGGACTTCAGCGATGATATTGTCCGCGGTCAGATGTTCAGCAGCATCATGGATAATGTCTACAATCAGCCTCCGCTGGGGCGTCAGCTTATATCCCTTGTCTTGTAATGTTTTCAGGCAACTCATCTTATTTGCACCTGGTTGCAATTATAACAGAACACCTGATAAATGTCATACCGGTTACAATCAGAATCCGGGCGCTGAACCGGACCCTTGTTTCAAAGTTGGATTTCGGCGCCTGCCCTCTTTTTATTGACTGTATAATTGGCGGCGAGCTTCTTCAGCTACAATTCGCTGGACCTCTATGAACGGCAGGCTGTGATCCCTGGCAATCCGGCGAATGTCTTCATATTCCGGAACGATTTCCAAAACATCTCCGGCATAGTATTTAGTTTTTACATCAACCTTGCCAAGGCTGGATTCAAAAGGCCGTATCTCTCTCTGAGCGACGCGGCGATTGACGGGTCTGATGCGGATTCCCAGGGTGGTAGTTTCTTGCATGATCATCTGTGTCATTTTGGTTTCCAAATTGGCAGGAGCCAGCACACTGAGCATCACCGCGGGACGGTTCTTCTTCATCTGAATAGGGGTAAACCATACATCTGCGGCTTTTTCAGCCAGCAGAAGTTCCATCAAATAGCCGTAAACCTGCGGGTTCATGTCGTCAATATTGGTTTCCAGCAGTATCATTTCATCTTCGGCCTGGCCCGCGCTGGTTTCTCCTATCCAGACCCGCAGCACATTCGGCCAGTTCTGAAAATCCTTGTTGCCGGCGCCCAGGCCGCTGTTTTCCATCTTCAGATCGGGACGCTGAAATTTGGCCAGAGAGGTGATTAAAACCGCACCCGTGGGAGTGACCAATTCACCCGGGGCTTTTTCGGAGGGCGGGGCTGCCACGATGGGCGCGCCGGCCTGGGTTAATATTTTCAGGGTGGCGGGAGCCGGAACGGGCAGAATACCGTGGTCAGTTTTAACGCTGCCGCTGCCAACCGCCAGAGCTGAAGAATAGCATTCCCGTATGCCCAGAGCCTCCAGACCCAGTAAAGTCCCGACAATATCAATAATAGTATCCAGGGCGCCCAGTTCATGAAAATGGACTTCATTTACCGGCACGCCGTGGATTCCGGCTTCAACCTCAGCCAACTTCTGGAATATCTCAATACTGCGCTTTTTAATATCATCGCTGAGAACGCTGGAATTGATAATCTCCGTGATCTCGGATAACCCGCGGTGAACATGGTGTTCATCTGCATGCTGGTGCAATTGTTCGCTATGACCGGCATGGTCATGATGGTGATGCGCTTCTTCAATGACATTGAATTTGGTGGCGGAAACGCCGTTCTTGAGAACTTTTTGAGCCTCAATCTGAAAGCCGTGTAAACGCAACCCGTCCAACCCCGTTTTTAGTTTTTCAAAAGCCAGCCCGGCGTCCAGCAAAGCTCCTATGATCATGTCTCCGCTGGCTCCCGAAAAACAGTCAAAATAAATTGCTCTAGGCATTTTTTTCTTGTTCCTGTAAAACCTCATTCAGACTGCCGGTGCGGTAGCCCAGCAAATCCAGTGTGATATATTGATATCCCAAAGATTTAAGTTTGTTCACAACACTCAACCGGACGTTCGGTTCCATAATCAGCGGCAGGTCTTTTTCACCAACCTCAATACGCGCGATATTGCTGTGATGGCGCAGCCGCAATTGACTCAAGCCCAATCCGCGCAAGAATTTTTCACCCGCCGCTATTTGAGATAAAACCGGTTGACTGACCGGAGTACCGTATGGGATACGGGAGGCCAAACAAGGCGAAGCCGGTTTATTCCAGGTTGGCAGTCCCAGCTTCCTGGAAAGCTGACGCACTTCTTCTTTAGTGAACCCCGCTTCCAGCAGCGGACTACGAATCCCGCATTCCCGGGCAGCTTCACGGCCGGGGCGGTAATCACTTAAATCATCCTGAATGCTGCCGTCAGCAATCCATCGTAATTTTTCAGATTCCGCGATGGGCTTCAGCTCTTTGAAAAGGTCCATCCGGCAATAGTAACAGCGGGCCGGAGTATTGGCTACAAAGTCCGGATTGTCCATCTCACTGCTTTCAATCATCTTAAATCTGAAACCCTGTTTCGCCGCCAGGGCGGCGGCCTCAGATTTGCTCTCATCCGTTTCAACCGGAGAATAAGCAAAAACAGCCAGCATTTTATCCCCCAATGCCGCCTGGGCCTGGACAGCTAAAAGGGTGCTGTCCACCCCTCCGGAATAAGCCACCAGCACCGAGCCCATATCCTTCAGGATTTGGTTTAGTTTAACCAGTTTCCGGGCGCTATCCATAATGTTTAGTCCTTGCTCGATAAGTTGATTAGCCCCGCCAGATAACCTGCTCCAAACCCGTTGTCGATGTTGACCACTGCCACACCTGGAGCACAGCTATTCAGCATGGTCAATAAAGGGGCTAAACCATTAAAGTTGGCGCCGTATCCGGTGCTGGCGGGTACCGCGATGACCGGTATTGAAACCAGACCGCCAAGCACACTGGGCAGCGCGCCTTCCATACCGGCTACTGCTACCAGTACGTGAGAATCGCGTAAAAGCGGCAACTTGTCCAAAAGGCGGTGAATGCCGGCCACCCCCACATCAAATATCTTTTCCACCCGGTTGCCCATCAATTCTGCCGTGACCGCGGCTTCCTCTGCGATTGGAATATCAGCCGTGCCGCCGGTTACCACGGTCACACCTCGACGCAGCGATTCATTTTTTACGCGATTAACGACGATAGTGCGAGAAACCGGGTTATAGTGAGCATCCGCAATCTGAGTCTTTACGGCTTGAAAAGCTTCCGGTACAGCGTGTGTCACCAGCAGCTTCTGAGAACGTGAAATGATGCTGACCGAAACAGCGGCTATCTGTTCGATCGTTTTGCCCCGGCCAAAAATTACTTCCGGGAATCCGGTGCGCACGCTGCGGTGATGGTCCATTTTGGCAAAATCCATATCCTCATAGGGCAGAACACTCAGGTCCTGAACAGCTTTTTCTATCGAAATATCGCCGTTTTTGACTTTCTGCATGATTCCGGTCAGCCAGACGTCAATGGCTGGCTTTTGGTTCTTGCCCGGGGTTGGCTGGTTTTTTTCTTTCATTTTTATCGATCCTTATCATCAGACTAAAGCCGGTTGATTTCATTGTATTATACAGTCCCCCCTAAGACAAACAAGTCCGGGAAAGAGTGTTTGGCAAAACCAGGTTTCAATCCGGTTGGTGTCAATGTGATCTGGTTCTCATGCCAGTTTCAAGGCTGGCAGGGCATCCAGGTCGAGGCCGTCTGCTTTGCCGTCTTGATAGCGGTAGTAAGCGCAGGCCGCCACCATGGCGGCATTATCGGTGCAGAGAATGATGGGCGGGATGATGACTGGAATGGGGGAGCGTTGAATCAAGGTTTCACGCAGGACTTTATTAGCGGCCACTCCACCGGCCACCAGAATCTGGCTGACACTCAGTTCCCGCGCCAGGGCGATGGTTTTGTCCACCAGCACATCTACCACCGCTTTCTGGAAAGAGGCGGCGGCATCAGCCCTGGAGGGCAAGTTCTCTCTGGGTTCTTCTTCCAGATTGATTTTAGCGTTGATAACCATCCGCTGCAATGCGGTCTTGATGCCGCTGAAGCTGAAATCGTTAGTACCTTCCATCCAGGAATGAGGCAGCTTGATGCAGGCGACACCTTTTTCCGCAGTATTCTGAATAATGGGACCGCCGGGATAGCCCAAACCCAGGATGCGGGCAACCTTGTCAAAGGCTTCACCGGCCGCGTCATCACGGGTACGTCCAAGCAACTCATATTCTCCATGGTTTTTCATCAGCACCAAATCGCTATGTCCGCCGGAGACTATCAGACAAACGACGGGAAAGTTGATCACCGCCCCGGTCAACCAGTTAGCGTAAATATGCCCCTCCAGATGATTAACGCCGATAAGCGGTTTTTTTCGCGCCAGGGCCATGCCTTTAGCGGTATTGACACCCACCAGCAGAGCGCCGGCCAAACCGGGCCCTTTGGTCACAGCAATAGCATCTATATCATCCCAGCTGGCTTTAGCCTCAGACAAAGCCTGTTCAATAACAGGAATAATGGCCAGCATGTGCTGGCGTGAGGCCACCTCCGGAACTACTCCGCCGTAAAGGGCGTGAATATCAATTTGAGAGGCGATTATGTTGGAAAGGATTTTGCGGCCGTCTTCTACTAAGCTGGCGGCTGTTTCGTCACAAGAGGTCTCGATGCCCAGTATTTTCATATCCAGAATTATAACATAACCACCTTCAGGCGTTCATCTTCAGACCTCTGCGCAAGCTTTACTGAGACCTTTTACCTGGGGTAGGGTCGATGCAGTAACATTATTGTCGGTAGCAGTTGAAATTGGAAGAGAGACACTGCAATATATATTTCAAGTTCCCCAACCAAAAT
>DAOUAU010000164.1:0-3003 GCA_034433195.1 Dehalococcoidales bacterium | reverse complement strand
CGCTATCGCAAGGAGAAAACCGGGGCGCTGAATGAGGTGGCCATTGCTGAAATCCGCGACGGTCTGGAGCGGCTGTCTGCCCTGGACAGCCGGCGGCAGGTCATATTGGAATCTCTGGAAGAACACCAGGCACTCACCGCTGAACTGCGCACCGCTGTTGAAGCCGCAGAGAGCCTGGCCGCCCTGGAGGATATTTACCTGCCCTACCGGCCCAGGCGGCGCACGCGGGCTGCCATCGCCAGAGAAAAAGGTTTGGAACCACTGGCCAGCCTGATACTGGCACAGAAAGGGTTTGACCTCTCACAAGACGCCGCCACCAGTTTGAACACCGAAAAAGGTATCAGCTCAATTGAAGAAGCTCTGACAGGAGCACGGGATATCATTGCCGAATGGGTCAATGAAGACCGCCAGGCCCGCTATCTGATACGCCGCTTGTTCTACCAGGAAGGCATGATTCAATCCGTGGTGGTTAAAAACAAGGAAATTGAAGGCATTAAATACGATCATTATTTTGACTGGCAGGAACGGTTGGCCCGGGTGCCGGGTCACCGTTTTCTGGCGATGCTGCGCGGGGAAAATGAAGGTTATCTGAAGATAAAGATCAGACCGGACCAGGAAAAAGCATTGGCATTACTCTACCGCCACTTTGTTAAAGATAACCATGATTACTCCGCACAAGTGGTTTTGGCAGTGAAGGATAGCTATTACAGACTGCTGGCTCCCTCCATTGAAACCGATATTCGTCAACAGGCTAAAGAGCGCGCTGATGACGAGTCTTTGCGGGTCTTTGCTCACAACCTGCGTGAAACACTGATGTCGCCGCCTCTGGGGGCGCATTCAGTATTGGCCATAGACCCCGGTTACCGCACCGGATGTAAAGTAGTCTGCCTGGACCCGCAGGGTAAACTGCAGGCTAAAGCCGTCATCTATCCGGGACAATCAGAAACGCGGTCGCAGGAAGCCCGCCAAACAATTTTCAATCTGCTGCAACAGTTTTCCATTGAGGCCATCGCCATTGGCAATGGAACAGCCGGACGAGAAGCTGAAGAGTTTATCCGCGGGTTGGGTTTGCCGGATAAAATACCCGTGGTGATAGTGAATGAAAGCGGAGCTTCAATCTACTCTGCCTCCGCACTGGCCCGAGAGGAGTTTCCCGACCTGGATATTGCCCTGCGCGGGGCTGTCTCTATCGGGCGGCGGCTGATGGACCCTTTAGCTGAACTGGTTAAAATTGACCCCAGGTCAATCGGGGTAGGGCAGTATCAGCATGACATCGATCAATCCAGACTGAAGGCTAATCTGGATGAAACCGTAATGAACTGCGTTAATGAGGTTGGTGTTAAGGTCAATACTGCCAGCCAGCAGCTATTGACCTATGTTTCCGGGCTGGGTCCTGCTCTGGCGAAAAGCATCATCCTCTATCGTAATGAGAATGGCCCCTTTCGCTGCCGTGAGGATTTCAAGAGAGTTCCCCGCCTGGGACCTAAGGCTTTTGAACTGGCGGCCGGATTTCTGCGCATCGATCAAGCCGTAAATCCTCTCGATGCCAGCGCCGTCCACCCCGAAAGTTATCATATTGTAGACCGTATGGCCCGGGATTTGGGCTGCAGTGTGTCTGATTTAACCAGCCGTGATGATTTGCGACGCAGGATTAACCTGGAGAGTTACTGCAGCGAAAGTCTGGGGCTGCCAACCTTGCATGACATCTTGGCAGAGTTGGCAAAACCGGGGCGGGACCCGCGCCGGCAGTTTGAGGCGGTGGCTTTCTCCGCAGACATCCGGACGATTGAGCGGCTGGTTCCTGGCATGAAAATGGTCGGAGTAGTCACTAATGTGACCAATTTCGGGGCTTTCGTGGATATTGGTGTCCACCATGACGGACTGGTACATATCAGCGAACTGGCAGACAAATTCATCAGCAATCCGGCTGAAATCGTCAAGGTCAATCAAAAGGTTACGGTGACCGTGCTTTCCTTCGATATTCAGCGAAAACGGATTTCTCTTTCCATGCGGCCGGGAACCGCCCCACCTGTAACGGATGGTGTAACTCCATGACACCAAACTGGCACCTCTATCTGATCAGATGCCGTGATGGCAGTCTGTATACCGGAATCACCACCGATGTAGCCCGCCGGTTTGCCAAACACCTTGAAGGCAAGGGCGCGGGCGCCAAATATCTGCGAGGCAGGGCCCCTCTGACATTGGTATACCAGACAGAATTGGGACACCGCAGCCTGGCATTGAGTGTGGAAAGCAAACTAAAGAAGCTGCCAAAGGCCAGAAAAGAAGAATTGCTGCATAACCAGAAATGGATTGATCAGCTCGTCCGGTTGTCATCAGCGGATTCGGATATTGATCAGGACTGAAGAGGCTGGCCGGAAATAAACGGCTGATATTGTTTAAACTATACAGGCCGGATATTCAGCCTCTGATAACCCAATATCCAGCCTTGCAAAAGTCTATCAGGCTACGCCACCCTCTGGAACATTAACGCACTGCTGAATTACGCGGCGGAAGTGGTAACCGTATATGGACAAGGTAATAAAAAGGGGCAGTGATTTGGGACGCCGGAACAGCGTGGATGCCATCAGCCCCCAATAGTGCCGCCGTCCGGGTTCCCGGAATCCCATAAACCACATGGAATTAATCAGCCCCTGTATATTCCAGCGAATCGAATGCAGATTCCAGCTTTTGGCTTTAGGTTTGTACTCTTTAAGAAGGGTTTGCACGCGGGCATAGTAATTGTTGGGTTTATAGATAGTATTAAGAATTTCTTTATATCCCTTGATCAGGGTCTCTTTTTTCATTCTGGGAACAAAGTTGAGTGAAAAATCAGTATTATCACCGGTGCTGTCTGAAACCAGACGATTTTCTTTTTTCAGGCGCTGATGCAAGCGCGTGCCGCGGGGAGCATTCAGTAAACCCACCATGGCCGTCACAATGCCGCTCTTCTGGATAAAACTGATTTGGGTTTTAAAGATTGATGGCGGGTCCTGGTCAAAC
>DAOUAU010000163.1:0-13161 GCA_034433195.1 Dehalococcoidales bacterium | reverse complement strand
TATCAGCAGCGGTCTGGGTCATAAAGGCATCGTGCGTTCCATGCCCAATACCCCGGCTCAAATCGGTGAGGGCATGACGGTCTGGACCGCCACTGACTCTGTTACGCCGCTCCAGCGGCGCAGCGCCGCCGCTATTTTGGGAGTGATGGGGCTGGAAATCACCGTGGATGACGAGAAATACCTGGATATGGCTACTGCTGTCAGCGGCAGCGGTCCGGCTTATGTCTTTCTATATGTTGAATCCATGATTGAAGCGGCTGTGAAATTGGGTTTCACTCCGGAAATAGCTCAAAAACTGGTCATGCAGACTCTTCTGGGTTCCACCCATCTGCTGCAACAATCCGGCAAAACCGCCCAGGAATTACGCCGTATGGTGACCTCCCCCGGCGGCACCACCGCTGAGGCTATTGCTGCTTTTGAAAAGGGCGGATTTGCACAACTGGTGGCTGAGGCGGTAAAAGCCGCCCATACCAAAGCTCAGAAGCTGGGCGGTTAATCAACAGCCGCAAGACTGAACTAGCATTAATAGCCATCGCGGTAAATTTGTTCAGAAAGGATCCCTGGCAGTTGCGGCATGCAATGCCGTGAAGTGATTAAAGATGATGTGGCAACGCTGGGCATTCCGGATTGGGGGTGATGGAAGCAGGGTTTATTGGCATTATCATTTTTTGGGCCGCGGTGATCTTTTTGATAGTTCGGGGAGCAGGCAGTATAACTTAGAAAAGCTGAACTCAGCCGCTTTTCAGTGATGGACATTGTCCTCTGGTGATATGCCGGAGATGGAATCACCAAAGAACAGTTTGAGCATTTGAAGAAAGATCGAACAACAAAATTCCCGTGCTTTTTTGGTATTGCGGGTCAGGAACCGGAAAACACTGGATTTTTTTATAGTTTGGTAGTAGTATATAGATTATGAATTGGCTGGATATTGTAATCCTGATTGTTTTAGCTGTATCCGTAATAGGCGGCATAAAGAACGGCTTGATCAAGTCTCTGTTCGGTCTGCTCGGCCTGATCGTGGGTGTGGTGTTGGCCGGCCGTTTTTATATCGCGCTGGCTGATTACCTGACCTTTATCTCAGATGCTAACATAGCTCGCATTGCAGCTTTTATCATCATCTTCATCGCAGTCGGACTTATTGCCGCTTTACTGGGAGTGATTTTTACCAGAATCGTGTCTGTTATCACTTTAGGTTGGATCAACCGTTTGCTGGGTGGAGTCTTCGGGCTGTTTATGGGGGCTGTCTCGGTGGCCGCCCTGCTGGTTGTTCTGGTCAAGTTCACCGGAATCGGTGATTTTGTTTCTAATTCGGCTTTGGCCACTTTCTTGATTAACAAGCTGCCATTAGTATTGGCGATGCTGCCTAAAGAGTTTGACATCATTAACAAGTTCTTCGAATAGGAGAACTCCCGGCTATTGCCTGGTCTCATGCTTACAGATTATGACCTGCCATTACTTAAAATAAAAACGCCTGAATTCAAAATCCGGGCGTTTTATTTTTTTGGATTTGGTTCCGGTGATGCTATTTTTTCACGGGTTGAGGGGCGCCTACCGGACAGACTTCAGCGCACTTGCCGCAATCTTCACATTTTGCCGCATCGATCTCGAATATAGAAGCGCCTTCTTTGATTGCCCCGGGCGGACATTCAGACTCGCAGGCTCCACAGCTAATGCAGTCTTCGTTAATTTTGTATGCCATTCCTAGTTTCCTCCTGACTTAAATATTATTATTCTTGATTACTTAATGACTTTTGTCAAATAACTTGGGTTTATGGCAGAATTTCTGACGTAACGCCACCGCTACATTAGGCGGTACTAGAGCCTCAATGTTGGCGCCCAGACTGGCGGCTTCTTTTAACATACTGGAACTGACGAATTGATATTCCGCCGAAGCCATCAGGCAGATATTCTCCAACTCCGGAAAAAAACTCTTGCTCATCATGGCCAGGTTGAACTCTTTCTCGAAATCACCCCCCATCCGCAGTCCCCGCACCATCACCCCGGCGTTCACCCGGCGCGCCAGGTCACCGGTCAATCCGGTGTATGGTATTACTTCAATATTGATGAAGGCGGCCAGAGCCTGCTTGGCCAAAGCTACGCGTTCTTCTGTTTTAAAAAGCAGTATTTTTTCTACAGGTGAGTGATAAACGGCCACAATCAGCTTGTCAAACAGTTTACTGGCGCGGATGGCAATATCATAATGCCCGTTGGTCAGAGGATCAAAACTGCCGGGATAGATAGCGATGGTCAATTCACCACCTCCTTGTGGTATAAGGCAATGACGCTGTCACCGTGCCGACGTTCCTTGATTAGTTTTAACGGAGGGTAAGCGTTTTCCAGTGTCAAATGAGGAGAATGGGTTACCACTACAATAGTCTCCTGTCCCACCAGTCTGGAGTTAGCCAGTCTGGTGATTGTCTCACCGATAATCTCGTTACGATACGGCGGATCCATGATTATTATATCGTATTCATGATCCAGAATCGAAATGGCTTTTTCCACTTCAAGACAATAGACTTTGGCCCGGTCACCTAAATGCGTCTTCTCCAAATTTTTTTTTATTATATCACAACAACGTCTCTGGCGGTCAACAAAATCAACCCAGCCTGCCCCCCGGCTGAGCGCCTCAATACCCATGGCGCCGGTCCCGGAATAAAGGTCCAGCAGGAGCGACCAATCAGCCGCCAACCCTTCCAGTATTGAAAAGGTGGCTCCCCGCACCAGGTCGGTGGCCGGGCGTGTCAATCTGCGGTCCGGACCTATAAGATGGTGGCCTTTAGCCGTGCCGGCGATCACTCTCATGAATGATGATTTATCCTTTCAAACACCATCTCACTCAAACACTGTTAATTATATCAAAACCTCATACCTGGTGACGAATTTCAGCCTCTCCTGATCTCTTGCCAAACATGATTGACCCTGCTAGTATTGTGGTTATATTGAACATCATTTGCGGAGGACAGCGTGCAAGGCAAAGATTTAATATCAATTACGGATTTAAGCAGTGAGGAAATTCATGTTTTAATCTCAGATGCAGGTAGTATGAAACGGGAAAGATGGCTCAATATTCTGGAACATAAAATCCTGGCGCTGGTTTTTGAGAAACCCTCCTTACGCACTCGTGTCAGCTTTGAAATTGCCATGCAGCAGTTGGGTGGGCATACTATCTATCTTTCCCCGGCTGAAGTGGGGCTGGGCAAACGTGAAACAGCACGGGATGTGGCTTCTGTCTTAAGCCGTTATGTGGATGTTATCGCTGCCCGCACGTTTTCACATAAATCAGTAATGGAATTAGGTCAATATGCCACTATTCCGGTGGTAAATGCACTGGACGACATTGAACACCCCTGCCAGGCACTGGCAGATCTTCTGACCATCTATGAGAAGAAAGAAGGCTTGAAAGGTGTCACCGTCGCCTATATCGGTGACGGTAATAATGTGGCCAACTCTCTGATGCTGGGCTGTACCTTAATGGGCGCCAATTTCAGAATTGCCTCTCCGGCCGGTTATCAGATTTCTGAGCCTATTCTGGCTATCGCCCGTGATAATGTGATTGGCTCCGGAGCTGAAATGTTTTGTACCCATAGCCCACAGGAGGCGGCTGCCGATGCTGATGTGGTTTATACTGATGTCTGGACATCGATGGGCCAGGAAGAGGAATCTGAAAAGCGCCGCCTGATCTTCGCGGATTACCGGGTTACCCAATCCATCATGGACCTTGCCGCACCGGGCGCCATTTTCATGCATCCGCTGCCCGCTCATCACGGCCAGGAAGTTGATGATGATGTCCTGTACAGTCCGTATTCCGTGATTTTTGACCAGGCCGAAAACCGTCTGCACGTCCAGAAGGCCCTTTTAGCGGAAATGTTAGGCGGGCTGGATGTCTTCCTTCAAAGACATAAATAACCTTTCTGGAATGATGTTCCTGTTCCTTCACAGGCCCGCTATTTATCGTGATTCGAGCTTCTATTGGTAATAAGGTATAATATATCAATATATGTCTTGAAATAGCGCCTTGGTTGAGGGGACCAGTCTTTGATTAAACCCGTTGTTGCCCTTATTGGCCGACAGAATGCCGGCAAGTCTACACTGCTTAACCGTGTTGCCAGGAAACAACTGGCTATTGTAGAGGACTTTCCCGGCACCACTCGTGACCGTATTCTGGCCGATGTCCTCTGGAACGGTATCGAATTTACCATGGTGGATACCGGCGGCCTGGAATTCGCGGAAAACTCCAGCGTTGCCAAAGGAGTCCGCAAACAAGCCCAAGCGGCGATTGCCGAAGCTGATGTTATCATCTTCGTGACTGATGTGAAACAAGGCCTGTCACCCATTGACCATGAAATTGCCAACATCTTACGCAGATCCAATAAACCGGTTATTCTGGCAGTGAATAAAGTAGATAATGCCAAACTGGAGAGTGAGACTGCGGAGTTCTACCAATTGGGATTCGGGGATCCATTTCCCATCGCCAGCCATCACGGCCGTGGTGTAGCCGATTTATTAGATCAGGTGGTCAAAAGGTTGCCTGTTCAGCCCGCAGCCGCTGAGAACCCGCCAGAGGGTATCAGGGTTGCCATTGTTGGGCATCCCAACGTCGGAAAATCTTTATTATTGAACAAATTAGTTGGAAAAGAGCGTTCTATCGTTAGCGATATGCCCGGCACTACCCGGGATGCTATTGATATCGCATTTGACTTTAATGGACAAAATATGATAATTATTGATACGGCCGGAATTCGGAGGCGCGGCAAGGTAGAGCGAGGTATCGAATGGTACAGTGTGCTGCGTTCTATGCGGGCGATTGACAGGGCTGATATAGCGCTGCTGGTGATCGATGCTACCGAGAGCCTGACCGCTCAAGATTCTCATGTTGGGGGTTACGTAGAAAAAGCTGATAAAGGCGTGATTGTTCTGGTCAATAAATGGGACCTGGTTACTGAAAAAAATAGAACGGTGTATACTGACTATATTCAGGACAGACTAAAGTTTATATCCTACGCGCCAATATTATTTGTATCTGCGAAAACAGGACAGGGAGTCAACAAAATAATGCCTTCAGTCCTTCAAGTTGCTCAGGAGAGGGCTATCAGGATACCCAATGAAGAGGTTAATGACCTCATCAAAAAGGCTGTGTCCAGCCACAACTTGCCCCATCAGGGCCAAAAGATTCTCAAGATATATTCAGCCAGCCAGAGTGCCATCAATCCCCCAACCTTTGTTTTTGAAGTCAACGATACCAGGCTGATTCATTTTTCCTATCATCGTTTTCTGGAAAACAAGCTGCGAGATGTGTATAAGTTCGTCGGAACACCTGTTCGGCTGGTTTTTAAAGTCAAGGGGTAAAACATGCTGATAATAATTTTTTTAAGTGTGATCATATTTGGTTACCTGATGGGTTCCATCCCTTTCGGTGTGATTGTCAGCCGTTATGCCGTAAAAAAAGATTTGCGCGCATTCGGCAGCGGCAAAACCGGGGCTACCAACGTTTTACGTACCGCCGGCAAGAAAGCTGCCGCTCTGGCCGTGCTGGGTGACTTGTTGAAAGGTATCATTCCTGTCTTTGCGGCCGGCTATATATTCGGTGACAGATTTCTGGTGATTGGCAGCTTCGGTATCGGCACTGATCTGGCTCAGGTCTTTGCCGGCCTGGCGGCTATTGCCGGTCATAACTGGTCGGTTTTTCTTAAATTCAAAGGCGGCAGAGGCGTGGCCACATTCTTTGGGGGTTTGATCGTTCTCTGTCCTCCGGCGGCATTAATCGGTGGGGAAGTGCTCCTTGCCAGCGCCGGCCTCAGCCGTTTTGCCTCTCTGGGATCTATCCTGGGAGTAGTGGCCGCCTATGTGGTGATGGTGCCTCTGACTGTGATTTATCATTTTCCCCTGGCCTATCTGGCTTATGCGCTGATCGGTTCTGTAACCATCATTATCATGCATAAAGATAACATCAACAGGTTGATCTCTGGTACCGAACGCAAGATTGGTGACCAGGCTAAACAAATCGCCTCCCCGGATACCGGGATTTAAAATGACCAAGGTCACAATCGTGGGTACTACATCATGGGGTATGACACTCGGAATAATCATTGCCGCCAAAGGCTCCAAAGTCAGCCTGCTGGCACGCACTGCGAAAGAAGCTAACGATCTGCAGAATACCGGCCTGAGATCCAGCAATTATCCCATTAATGAGATTTCTCTTAACCTCAGTGTCACTGAGGACCCCTCTGAAGCGCTGAGTGATGCCAAAGCTGTAATCATGGCTGTGCCGTCTCAGGCCATGCGCGCCAATACCCAGATAATAAAACCCTACATCACCTCATCCATGTTGATTGCCAGCGCGGCCAAAGGGCTGGAGACCGGCACCAAAAAACGCATGTCACAGGTCATCGCTGATGAAATCAATCCCCATTTTCGCCACAATATTTGCGTGTTGTCCGGCCCGAATTTGGCCCGCGAAATTCTGATGGGTTTGCCGGCCGCCACTGTTGCCGCCTCTGAAGATAAAGAAGTCAGCCGTGGCATCCAGAGATTACTGACTACTTCTAAACTATGCGTCTACACTCATAATGATGTGATTGGTGTGGAGCTGGGCGGAGCTTTGAAAAACATCATCGCCCTGGGCGCCGGCATTGCCGATGGTTTGGGCTATGGAGATAATGCCAAAGCTACTTTCATGACACGTGGTTTAACCGAGATTACCGCTTTGGGTACTGCCATGGGAGCTCATCCACTCACCTTTTCCGGACTGGCCGGGCTGGGCGACGTGATAGCCACTTGTGCCAGCACCTTGAGCCGCAATCACTACCTTGGAGTTGAACTGACCATGAATCGCAACGTTGAGGATATTATGGCATCGATGGATGGCGTGGCTGAAGGCGTTACCACTACCCGCGTCGCCTGGGAAATTGCCCATGACATGGGTCTGGAGATGCCCATCACAGAAAAAATCTACCGGGTTTTGTATGAAGGACTGAGCCCCATCGAAGCCGCTAACGAACTGATGGGAGCTGCCGTGCAACACGAGCTAACCGGCCGCAAATGGACACTCTTCAGCTTTCTGGCGCGTAAAAAGAACCGCTAGCTTTACTTTGAGCCATAGCCGTTGTTAGATTTGAAGACTCCCCGTTCCAGGGAGAACGGACCGGCTGTATCAGCGTGAAAGAAAATGGCAGGCAGGCGCATATCCAAAAAAAAGATCGCAGCTGGCATCGATGATTGATATTACCAGCTTTTTAAGGGACTTATTTTCTTAAAAGTCTGACTTTTCTGCTATTCTCCGAAAGCGTCCTTGACACCATCAATCCAGCTCTTCCATTTTTCCTTGGGCGGCATGTTGGATGGGGTCATGCTGGCTCCTAATTCCCTCAACAAACGCTTTTGAGCATCATTCAGGGACTCAGGAGTTAATACCACCAGGAGGACCAACTGGTCGCCTCTCCCACTTCTTTGCACATGGACCACCCCCTGGCCTTTCAAGCGGAACAGTTTTCCAGTCTGGCTGCCAGCCGGAATTTTGATCTTGGTTTTGCCGGCCAGCCCCGGGACTTCTACTTCATCACCCAGTGCGGCCTGAACAAAACTTACCGGCAGTTCATAAATGATATCATCTTCGCGCCGGATAAAATATTCATGCGGCTTGACAGTCAGAGAAATAAAAAGGTTACCGGCCGGCCCGCCCCGGCTGCCTGAATCACCTTCACCGCGCATTACCACCTGAGCTCCATTATTCACACCGGGAGGTATACGCACGTCCAGTTCGCGCTCCATCCTCTGTTTGCCTGAGCCCCGGCACTGCGTACAAGGTTCTTTGATAACGCTGCCGGTGCCCTGGCATTGTGAACAGGTGGCTACATTGGTAAAGCGCCCGAAAATGCTTTGCTGAACTCTCCGGATTTGACCGCTGCCTCCGCAGGCCGGACAACGCACCGGCTCAACACCCGGTTTGGAGCCCACACCATGACACAGGGAGCAGTTTTCGATACGGTTAATCTTGAGGGTTTTCTGACTGCCGAAAACCGCTTCATCAAAAGTGATAGTCATCGAAGCCCGCAAATCGGAACCCTGCTGGGGTCCCTGACGGGCCGAAGTGGTTGAGCCGCCGAAGAAAGCATCAAAGATATCACCAAAACCGCCGAAATCAGCGCCCTCAAAGCCACGTCCCGCGCCATTGTCCACCCCGGCATGCCCATAGCGGTCGTAAGCGGCTCTTTTTTCACGGTCACACAGGACGCCGTAGGCTTCGTTTATCTCTTTGAAGGTTTCCCCGGATTTGTCCTCGCTGTGGTCGGGGTGGTGTTTGAAGGCCAGTTTGCGGAAGGCTTTCTTTATATCATCATCACTAGCGTTGCGGTCTACACCCAGTAACTCATAGTAATCTCGTTTTGTAGTCATGTTTATTAACTGCTTTCTGCCTGGCTTATCATAATTTTGTCATTTTGAGTGGTCTCAGGGACAACACAAGCCAAAGTTAATTATACCATTTTGGAAGAAGGGCAGCATAACCAAATATGATTCCGGAGAACTGTGCCGGCACTCGATACCGGGACTGTCAGGCATATCAAACCGGAGTCAACGGGGCTGGATGCGGTATATTCACTGCGAAGATGTAACCTGCTCTCGCCCCGGGTGGAGCAAGAGAAGGTAATAGTTACTCAGAGTTGGTCATTTGTGTCTATTATTCCCGTTCGAAAGCACCGGCCGCATCAAATTGGCCTCTTTGTAGTCCATTGACTTCTGGAGGCAGGTGGTATGAGCCACTCTGATGTCTTTTTGCGCTGTCATTATAAGCAGTATAACGTCTCCATTACTGCGGATAGGACGTTATTTGGCAAGATTCAAAAAAAACTCCCCTCAGTACTGAGGGGAGTTTTTACGATTAATTTTGGCGGCGGGTTTTATACCTCTCTGAATTCACCTTCGACCGTGCCTTTATCACCCGGTCCACCCTGAGCCCCGCGATTGCCTTCGCCACCGGGAGGTGGAGGCGGCGGTTGTCCGCCAGGAGGCGGCTGCTGCGCGGAATAGACGGCCTGACCGATCTTCTGCATGGCCTCGTTCAAAGACTGGGTAGCGCTCTTCATGTTAGTGATATCATTGGCTTGAAGGGCTGACCTCAGAGCGGCTATTTTCCCTTCCACTTCGCTTTTCAGCTCAGCCGGAATTTTGTCCTGGTTATCCTTGACTAATTTCTCGGATTGATAGACCAGAGAATCGGCGGTGTTTTTAACCTCCGCTTCTTCCTTTCTCTTCAAATCTTCAGCGGCGTGAGTAGCGGCTTCCTGCTGCATCTTTTCAATTTCTTCCTTTTTCAAACCAGAGGAAGACTGGATAGTGATCTTCTGTTCGCGCCCGGTGCCTTTATCATGGGCTTTGACGTTCAAGATGCCGTTGGCATCAATGTCAAAAGTGACCTCAATCTGAGGTAAGCCCCGCGGAGAGGGCAGTATACCGTCCAACATGAACTTGCCGAGCGTCCGGTTATCTGATGCCATCGGGCGTTCGCCCTGAAGCACGTGAATTTCAACGCTGGGCTGGTTATCCGCCGCGGTGCTGAAAATCTGGCTCTTGGAGGTAGGTATGGTGGTGTTGCGGGGAATCAATGGAGTGGCCACACCTCCCATAGTTTCAATTCCCAGTGTCAAAGGGCTGACATCCAGCAACAAGACATCCTTGACATCCCCTTTCAGTACACCACCTTGAATAGCGGCGCCGATAGAGACGACTTCTTCCGGATTGACGCCCCGGTTAGGTTCTTTATTAAAGAAAGCTTTAACCTTGGCCTGTACCAGCGGCATGCGGGTCTGAGAGCCAACCATGATAACCTCATCCAGTTTATCGGCAGTAATGCCGGCATCCTGCAAAGCCTGCTTGCAGGGAATCAGAGACTTGTCCACCAGGTCCATCACCAATTGTTCCAGTTTGGATTTGGTTAAAGTGATATTCAGATGTTTGGGACCACTGGCATCAGCGGTGATATAAGGCAGGTTAACTTCAGTCTGCTGTACGCTGGAAAGTTCAATCTTGGCTTTTTCGGCGGCTTCCTTCAATCTCTGGAGGGCCATTCTATCATGGCGTAAATCCAGACCCTGGGATTTTTTAAATTCATCACACAACCAGTCCATGATTCTCTGGTCGAAATCCTCACCTCCCAGATGGGTATCACCGGCGGTTGATTTCACCTGGAAAGTGCCTTCACCTAACTCCAGGACGGAAACATCAAAGGTACCGCCACCCAGATCGTAGACCACCACGGTTTCTTCTTTTTTCTTATCCAGACCATAAGCCAGTGCGGCGGCGGTAGGTTCGTTGATAATTCTGAGAACATTCAGTCCTGCGATGACGCCGGCATCCTTGGTGGCCTGTCTTTGGCTATCATTAAAGTAGGCTGGAACGGTAATCACCGCATCCGTCACCTTTTCACCCAAATAAGCTTCGGCATCGGCCTTCAGTTTTCCCAAAATCATGGATGAAATTTCTTGAGGGCTACATTCTTTGCCGCCCATCAATACTCTCACTTCGTTATTGGTACCGCGAGTGACTTTATAGGTTTTTCTCCTGGCATCCTCTTCAACCGGCAATTCACGCCCGGCCGGCTCGCCCCATTTGCGTCCCATAAAACGCTTGATAGCATAAATGGTATTCTCCGGATTGACGATTGACTGGCGTTTGGCCAGCATGCCCACCAGGCGCTCACCATTTTTGCTGACGGCTACCACTGACGGCAATGCGCGTGTGCCGTCTGAAGTGGTGATAACGACAGGTTCACCGCCCTGCATAACGGACACTACACTTTTGGTAGTACCCAGATCAATTCCCACTACTTTAGACATCAGTTTTCTCCTCCTTAACTGCCTCTTCGCCGTCGCCTACAATCACTTTAGCCGGGCGAATTACTTTATCGTTTAATGTGTAACCTTTTTCCAGTTCCTGTATGACAATATCCTTTTTCCCGGGAACGCAGCTGATCGCGTCCATGTTGCGGCAATCAAAATCCTGACCAACAGCTTTAATAACCTTCAGTCCCTGCTTTTCCAGGATGTCACGAAACTTCTTTTCAATTAATTTGAATCCCTCCAGCCACTTCTTCCTTGATTCATCGCGGGGAAGCGCCGCCATGGCTCTCTCCAGATCATCCAGCACCGGCAAGAAATACATTAAAATATTTCCAGCCATATATTTACTGGTTTCCAGTTTCTCTTGCTCAACAAATCGCTTGTAATTTATAAAGTCAGCCTGCGCTCTTTTCCAGCCAGCCAGATTGGCTTCAGCTTTAGCCTTTTCTTCTTCCAAAGCTTTTTTTAGTTGCGCTATATATTGATCCTGACTGATCTCCGGAGTGCTATCTCCGGTTGAATCATTTTGTACCACTCTAAACTCCTTGATGTGATTTTTTACCTTCAGGCTCTTTAAAAGTATTAATACCGTACAATTCGGCTACCAGATGGCTCAGTAAAACTGATAGATAGCTGACCGAAGAGATTACCCTGGGATAGGCCATACGAGTTGGTCCCAGTACCATAATCGTCCCGGAAGCTTCATCCGGCAGGCCGTAGCGGCTGAGAACCAGACTGCAATCATGTGCCACTTCAGCTTTATTCTCACTGCCGATGACCACCATTACCTGCCCATTTTCGCGAATCTGAGGCAGAATGGTGCCCAGATCTCCGCGGTGCTCCAGCAGTTCCATTACGGCCATAGACCGCTCACTTTGAGAAAATTCGGGTTGATTGAGCATGAAATGCATACCTTCCAGATAGGATTGATTGAATCCCTGCTGATCTTCCTGCAGCATAATCTTAACCAGAGTGTCAATAATCTGCTGTTCCAGAGAGGTCAATTGCAACTGCAGCGCAGTTATCTGGGCGCTGGCCAGGCCGACCAATAACGGATTCATTTTGCTGGAAATAGCCGAAAGCTCAGCTTGTGAAACCGGGCGTTCGGTTGTCAGTAATTGTTGCTTGATGCGGGCACCTTTTAAAACCAGTACCAGCAATGCCAGGTTATCCTGGATGGAAACCATCTCCATATGGCGGAATTGGCTATTGGAGTGATGCGGGACAGTGATGACAGCGGTATTTTGGGACAAACGGGATATAATGGCAGCTCCCAGGCTGAGCCATTCATCAAGGCGCCCCTTGACTTGATGGAACAGATGGCTGATCATGCGTTGTTCCGAAAGTGGCAGAACACACTCGTCCAGAGAGCCAACATAAAAACGGTATCCTTTGTCAGAAGGAACACTGCCAGCGGAGGTATGCGGGCGAAAAATATAACCTTCCTGTTCTAGATACGCCATCTCATTCCTGACGGTGGCCGAAGAGACACCCAGTTCATAATCTTGCACCAGCACCTGAGAAGATACCGGTACCGCGTGGTCTATGTACCAGTTGACGATTGATTTTAAAATTATTCCTGTTCTCGTGCTTAGCAACCCGGCCTCCGTTAGCAGTCTTTAATATCGACTGCTAATATACTTATAAATTATCACCTTTAGACAAAATTGTCAAGTATCTTTACTGCTTTGGCACAAGCCTTGCGGGGTGACCGATGCGGGGAGGCGAAATACATCACTCTCTTATATTATAGCCCAAGCCAGCGGTCTATTTGAGCGCAGGTCGGGAAAGAAAGAGAAAGCGGTAATGCCGGCCATCTGCTTGAAATCCGTCAGGGAGACACCAAACCGGGGCAATCAGGCCACCATTCATAACATGGTGTGAAAATTTCATCGGACACAACCTTTGGCGCCGGTAATTCCGCGCTTTACAGCTATCCCGGGAATCAGTATTTTCCGTGCATAATGAGCTTTTGGCTTTTACTTCACCTTCACACCTAGCTCATACCAACGTCCATGATGGATGTCCAGAAAGGCGGCTTTAGATTTTAGCTCCAGTTGAGCCGCCAGAGCTTGAGCGTTCCGGTGAGTTCTGTCCATATCAGAATCATGATGGTAGGGAATTACTACTTCAGCTCCGCTGAGAGCGGCAAAATCCGCCACCACCTCAGGGTCACCGGTTTGGAAAAAAGCCACATTGGGATGAGTTTTAGCGATTTCGTACTTTTGATTTTCGGAGGTTATCCCACCGAACATCAGGAGCCTCAGATTGTCCGCGGTCTGGAATAGAAAATTGATCATCTCCATATCCCGGACCGGCATCTGGTGCA
>DAOUAU010000162.1:0-2562 GCA_034433195.1 Dehalococcoidales bacterium | reverse complement strand
CCCGGTTTACATCCACCACACTGAAGCTTTCACCGTGATCCGCATTGTGATGTATCATTTTGGCTACATCTTCTTCCAGGTGTACACGCGTGATCCCGGAACGCTTTTTTTTGCCGTCAACCTCAATGTTCAGCCACCCCTTAAGGCCGATGGGCATATCAAATTGAGAAATCTGGTAACCTTTCATGAGGTCCGGGTAGGGATAATTCTTGCGGTCAAATTTGGAGTGTTCTGAAACCGGGCAGTTTAACGCCAGAGCGGTCATCATGACATACTCAATGGCCTGTTTATTAAGAGTGGGCAGAACACCGGGCATACCCAGGCAAACCGGGCAGACATGGGTATTTGGCGGCGCTGCGGCATAATCCGCACTGCAGCGGCAATACATTTTGCTTTTAGTCAAGAGCTGGGCGTGTACCTCCAGCCCGATAATAGTTTCGTATTCCATAAATATTATTCTGTATTTAAAACACCAGCAAACACCGCCTTTGCAGGCAGTCTGACAACAATTCAGTATAACAAGAATGTAGCAAGCTGACAAGAAAAAGGGGACCAAATCAAGCAGCCTGGCAGGGTGTCACCCCGCATGGCGGTTTTTCTATCCCAATCTCACATCCACTACCGCGGCTTGCCCTTCCCGCACTCTCTGGACTGCCTCTTTTAAAGCCGCAGGGAGGTCCTCGGCTTTTTCCACCATCCGACCATAAGCCCCGCAGGCTTGAGCTGTCATGGCGTAAGACGGAGAAGGAGCGATGGTGGAATTCTCAATGCCCGCTTTCCAATTCCCCTGGAATAGCGTCTTGATAGCGCCGTAAGACTGATTATTAAAGATAATAGTCAGAAAGGGGGCTTTAAAATATGCCGCTGGCCAGAGTGTAGCTGTGGGACCGCCGTAAACAAAGGCGCCGTCTCCCATTAATCCCACAACCAATTTTTGCGGTGCCGCCACTTTGGCGCCAAAAGCTGCTCCCAGTGCCCAACCGATGGTTCCCCCTGAACAACCCACCAGAGTCCCGGGTTGACTACGCGTAACCTGGCGCGCTACTGAAGCTGATGGCATAATGGTTTGATTGACCACTATGGTATCCCGGTCAATCACCTGATTGATGCAATAGGCCAGCCATTCGGCGGAAATGGGATTATTATTGCCGGCTTGCTGACCCTGGGCTTTCCAATCCGCCCGTATTTTAAAGTTTTCCGCCCCAATGCTTTTAGCGCGTCTTTCAATTTTGATGCTTTGTGCGGTATTCAGCCGGTGACGAATCAGCGCCGCCAATACAGGAATTACCTCTGCTGAATCGGCCTGGATGGCAATATCCGGCTGACGGTTCCAAAGCATCTCCCCCTGTTTTTTGAAGTCGATGTCAATATGAATCAATTTGGTTTCAGCTTTTGGCTGGCTGCGCGGATAGGCATAGGGAATATCATAATCAATCACCAAAAGAGCGTCTGAAGATAAAAAATAGGGCTTTGATTGCAACCCGTCGTTAGGTTCCAGATTAGCGCACAGTGGGTGATCGGAGGGGAAGTTCATGCGCACCGGAGAAGTCACCACGCGCGCTCCCAGGAGTTCTGCCAGTTCCACCAAACGCGGTACAGTTTCCAGATTACGCCCGGAATAACCGGTCATGATCAGAGGGTTCTCAGCCTGGACCAAAATATCTGCGGCTTTTTCCAACAAAGATTCATCAACGGCCGGCAGTTTGATTTTTTTTGCTCTCTGGATAGCGTGAACTTCTACTTTTTTCATAATGGCATCAATGGGATAAGTCAAATAGACCGGGCCGGTCGGTTCAGAAAGGGCTATTTGGAAGGCCTGCCGCAAGGCTTCATAAAAACTCTCGGAGGGGCTTACTTTGTGGTCCCATTTTACACAATTACGTAACATGGCGCCCTGGTCATAAGGTTCACCCCGCCAATTCAAACGGCCGGGAGAAATCATATCTGCCGCGCAGATGATCAGCGGAATCTTGCCATACCAGGCCTGCTGAATCGCTCCTCCTACCTGTTGAGTGCCCAGTTCGGCATGTACCAGCAAGACCTGCGGACGGCCGGTCACCATATAATTTCCATGGGCGGCATTCATGGCTGCGAATTCATCCAGACACATGATGGGTGTGGGAGAAGATCTGCCGGAGTTTTTATAGCGGGCTACCGCTGAAAGCAAAGGCACGACGTCAAAGCCGGGGTTATAGAAAATGTTTTTAACGTCATGGACATTCAATAACTCAACAAAAATATCCGAGCCCTCATAAACTGTCACATCTGACCTCCAATACTGGTTTCAAAGTATGGTTCGGGGCTATACAGATCGGAACACAAGACGAATATTAATTGTTTTCCATTATAAACTATCGTCTACGTACACTTCCACCAGAGTGGGAAACGGTCTTCTGAAGGTTGTGTGAAGTACCTCGCTCAGTTTTGAGGGGTCTTCTACCTTCACAGCTTCAAGTCCCAAAGCTCTGGCCAGACCGCAGAAATCGATTCTGGGTTCGATCAACTCCGTGCCCAGATTGCGGCCTTTAGCTTGCGCGCCCATGATTTTGGATTTCATGATGC
>DAOUAU010000161.1:0-4696 GCA_034433195.1 Dehalococcoidales bacterium | reverse complement strand
CTTCCTGAAAAATTCACTTGCCAATCCCATCGGGAGCGAAGAGGCAGCCGATACTCTCAAGAATAAAATCCTGATGGCATCAAGGGTAAAAGCCGTCAGACAGTCAGCTGTTATTGAGCCAGTAATCAAACTCGAGAAGCAAAATAAAAAGAGAAATGCCTGTAACCCGGCTGATTTCGTAGTAGTGATAGGTTCTTCAACCGGGGGGCCGAAAGCTCTTAATCAAATAGTGCCTGATTTGCACGCGGACATACCTGCTGCGATTTTGATAGTCCAACATATGCCGCCAGGATTCACCAATTCTTTAGCGGATCGTTTGGATCAGATTTCCAGTATCGGTGTTAAAGAAGCGGCGGCCGGTGATGCGATATATCAGGGTATGGCTTATATCGCCAGAGGTGGATACCACATGGTGATTGATGACAATGGCACTTTGTCTTTAACTCAAACTGCCGCAGTCAGCGGGGTGCGGCCCTCAGTCAATGTCACGATGAAATCAGTGGTGGAATATTATGGTGGCGCAGTTCTAGGGGTGGTTTTAACCGGGATGGGTACGGATGGAACAGCAGGCGCTCAAGATATCAAACGAGCCGGTGGGAGAGTCCTGGTGCAGGATGAAGCAACCTGCGTAGTTTATGGTATGCCGAAGAGCATTGCGGAATCCGGTTATGCAGACGCTATTATCCCCATCTCAGGAATTGCCAAAGGTATTGTTGAGAACTTGAAAAGGTATACCAAAGGAGCAAGAAGTGAACGATCAAGAGTATGCTCTGTTAAAAAACAAGATTCTTAAATTAACCAAACTGGATATATATAGCTACAAAACCCAGCAAATACGGAGACGTCTGGATGCCTATATTTTGAAACAGAATTGTCCCAGTGTAGCATTTTTTTGTGACATTCTGGAAGATTCTCCCGATAAACAGAGAGAGATACTGGATTATATTGCGATCAATGTATCAGAGTTTTTTCGCGATACCATCCATTTTAATAATCTCAAAAAGTCCATCTTGCCGCAGTTGCTGGCAAATAGCCGTCGGTTGAATATCTGGAGCGCCGCCTGCTCCTGTGGTCAAGAACCTTATTCACTGGCGATGATTCTCGATGAATTGACTCCCGGAGCTCAACACCGCATTATTGCCACCGATCTGGATGAGAGTGCCTTGCAGCGAGCTCGAAACGGTGGACCCTATAGTACTTATGATGTCCGTAACCTGGAAAAGCCGGTTTTGGAAAAGTGTTTCAGTGTGAAAAATAATAATTACATGGTTAATGAAAGTATCCGGAAAAAGATCATATTCAAACGTCATAATCTTCTGTGTGACCCTTTTGAAACTAATTACGACCTGATTATCTGCCGGAATGTGATTATTTATTTTTCAGAGACGGTGCGGGATAATCTTTTTCTGAAATTCCGGGATGCTCTCAAAAATAACGGTGTTTTATTCCTGGGAGGCAGTGAAGTGATACTGAAACCGGGACTGCAAGGTTATAGTATGCTGGCAGCGTCTTTCTACCGGAAAACCGAAATGGAGAATTCCACAACAAATCAATTTCGGGGCCCTGTTGAGGTGAGAAAATGAGAAGACTGGCTGTTGAGAACGCTCAGCTGGGCATGATTTTGGCCCGGGCGGTATATGATGGCTCCGGCAATATGATTCTGGATTGCGGTACGGTGCTGGATACCATTCATCTGCCGGTGTTGCCGCGTCTGGAAGTTAAAGAAATAATCGTGCAGGACTCACGGGTTGATGATGTGATTATCGTGCCTTCCATTTCCGAAGAAACTGAGGCTCATGCCATCAGGCTTTTACATAAGTTGATGGATTCCAATCGTGGTATCCTGATGGAACATGTGAAACTTGATGTGCCTTCAATTGATCGCGTTGTCAAAGAGATGATACAAGATTCATTCAACATATTTTTAGGAGAAATCAATATTGAGGGATGTCTTTCTCTGGGTAACTATAACTATATCCATCCGGTAAAAACCGCCAGTCTATCGATTTTGTTAGGAAAACGGGCCGGCTTGAGCAAATCCGAATTAGTCCATTTGGGGATAGCCGCTCTTTTAATGAACATCGGTTATATCAGTGTTTCCCAGGGCGTTCTTACCAGTCTTGATCCGGAGGCCCAGGCAGCGTCGCCCGAATTCCGCAAGCACGTTGCATTTGGAGCAAAGCTGTTGAAAATACATAAAGACGTTGATTCCCGTGTATGTGAAGCGGTGGCGCAACATCATGAGGCCTGGAACGGCAGCGGATATCCTGATAAGCTGAAGGGCATGCAAATCAGTCTGGGTGCCAGGATCATATCTGTAGCCAGCACCTATCATAGTTTGATATCCAACCACCGGAATCGCCAGGCTTATACTCCGCCCGAAGCAGCCGAATATATCTCGGCTTACAGCGGTGAATATTTTGATCCCGAGATTGTTCAGATTTTCATGCGCAATGTGCCATTTTACCCCAAAGGGATCTCCGTACGCCTGAATAATGGGGAAATAGGTGTGGTCACCGATTCCAATATAGGATACATCGGTCGCACCAATGTCAGAATATTTTACAGCCGGGACATGCTGGAAGTCCCCAAACCCTATGATATAGATTTAAGCAAACCCGAAAACCAGCATTTAACGATTGCCGAAATTCTGGGTTTTTAAGGAAATTTTAAATAGAATCCCTGAGAAGAGGAGAGGGACATGGCTGACCAATTATTATCACAGGCTGATGTGGATGCTTTGGTAGCATCACTTACGCAAAATGACCCGCCGAAACCGGCGGCGCCGGCGCCTAAATCGTCTGCTTTGCCGGCTGTGTCAGCAAAACCGGCGGTCAACAAACCGGCGTCACCTCCGTCTGTTCCGGTAGCTGGAGCAGCCGGCAAAGCGTCACCCAGACCCGCTTCAACTGCTGTCAAACCTGAAGTGAAACAGGATGTCATCAGCGACCTGAACGCAAAAATCGTGGAATTAACCCGGCAACTGGGTTATTTGGGCGCTGCCATGAAAAGAATTGATACGCTGGAGAAAAGAGTCTTTGAATTGGAATCCAAATCCGGCAAGAACCCGGGAACAGCCAGTACGGACCAGAAAGTTCAGCAATTGACTGATGAGATGAGGAAAATAGTCACCAATCTGAAAGGCACTCCCGGATATGGTGTTCGTGAAAGTTTCAATTGTGAAAAATGCGATGATCATGGTCATGTTGCGGTGCAATTCCGTTGTACTAAATGCGGACGTGAACGTTATTATGGTTGGTGGCCCGAAAAGAAAAAATAACTGGTGACCGTGTCGGAGGCGAAGATGCGATTATTTTATAAAAAAACAATAGAAAAAAGTGGTTCTCACTGGCTGAGAATCAGTCTCATGTTTTTAGCCAGCACCCTGTTGTATTATCTGCCGGCGATTATTGGACTGGGCGGAGGCATCGTTAATAAAAACTCACTGAATTCACTCCACAATTTCTATGGGCTGGATTTTTTTGCTCTGGCTTTTTTTGTGCCGGTAGTTTATGCGGCGTATTCAGTCGGAGTGTTAAAAGCTGTGGTTGTGGCTTTTGCTTCTGCGCTGGTGTTTCTGCCATATTCCTTCTTTCTTACAGACCAAATAGGCACTTTTTTCCGCCCAACTTCTTTCGTGATTATTTTGAGCGCGGTTGGGGCTGTGGTAGCCATGTTGCAAAGAGGTGATGAACAGCGGCGCCGCAGTCTGGATGAACTGCAATGTCTTTATGAAATCGGAAAATCCACGGAAAAAATAGATTCGGTTGAACAGTATATTAACAATGTAGTGAATATCATTCCGAAAAATTTGAATAAAAAAGGTGAAGTTCAGGTAAGCATCATCTGGCGCGATAAAACTTATGGAAAAGATGGAAAAGGCCAGTATAAACGTCAGAATTGTGAAAAAATCTGGGTTTCCGGAGAAGAAGCGGGGAGCCTGCATATGGCCTATTCGCCAGCTTATCCATGGGATAAAAAGTCAAACCAATTTACCAAAACACTGGCGGAGCGCATTGGAGGAGCTATTCATGCCATCGAACTTCAGCAATCTTTAAAGGTTTACTACGAACAACTGGAAGTATTGGTGGAAAACCGCACCAGGGATCTCGAACAAGCTCAGGAAAAACTAATCCGCAGCGAAAGGTTGGCCGCGGTGGGTGAACTGGCTTCCGGTGTTGGACATGAACTGCGCAATCCCTTGAATGTTATTCGTAATTGTGTATATTTGATAAACATGAATCTGGAAGACAAAAACCTACCGGAAGTTGAAGATACTCTGAAACTACTGGACGTTCAGGTAGATATCTCCAATAAAATTGTGAGTGATCTGTTGGACTATACTAGGGTTAAAACACCGATGCGTAATATCGTCAATTTGAATATTATGATACAAGACAGGGTTTCATGGGCTAGCGTTCCGGAGAAAATAAAAATTAAAATGGATCTGTCACCGGAATCTCCCCAGAGTTTTATCGATCCGGATCAAATTGGACGGGTGTTTACCAATATTATCAATAACGCCCTTCAATCAATTAACGGTGCCGGAGAAGTGGCTATATCGTCCGCGGTTCAAGATGGCTTTGTGGTGGTCAAATTCGCGGACAACGGGTGCGGAATTTCTCCTGAGAACCTGGGAAAGATTTTTGAACCGTTATTTACTACCAAACCCAAGGGCATCGGATTAGGTTTGGCG
>DAOUAU010000160.1:0-1713 GCA_034433195.1 Dehalococcoidales bacterium | reverse complement strand
GAGCGCTGGTGACCCGGGTAGCAGCGGGAAGTCCCGCGGATAAAATAGGCATTAAGCCCGGGGATGTGATCACCGCTATTGATAATAAAGCAGTAGCGAATGTGGCTGAGCTGAACAAAATCCTGCATAACTATCAAATAGGACAAAGTGTGACTTTAACTTACTATCAGGGCATTGCTCCGAATACCGTAACCATCACGCTGGCAGCTTCTCCTCCGCCTTAATAATGGAGAATCAAAATCAAATGGAAAGCAAAAGGAAAAACGGAATGTTCGCTGACCGCGTTATTCAAGTAAGGCGCTCATTTATGCGGAGGCGCGCTCTCACCCTCGGAGTTTTTTGATTTGTTTTTGGTATTGAGAGATTTTGCGCCAGCGTATTTTTTCTTCCAACCGAACCCGGTTATTCTGTCTGACATTGAGATAGTACAATTCTTTTTGCATTTTCAGGAAATTATTGTAGCGTCCAGGGTCCAGGCTTCCGCTTTCTAAGGCCTGTTGAACAGCGCATCCGGGTTCAGCGTTGTGGCTGCAGTTTTTAAAACGGCACTGTTCGGCTAGTCCTTCAATGTCATCGAAAGTCTCATTTAGCGCATCCTGGTCAGACCATAGCTGAATTTCCCGTAATCCCGGCGTGTCAATTACCGCACCGCCTTGAGGGAGTAAAAATAATTCCCGGTGTGAGGTGGTGTGATGTCCGGCTGAGTCCGATTCACGCACTGTGTTGACCTTGATCCTCTCTTCACCCAGTAAAGAATTAATAATTGATGATTTGCCTACACCGGAAGGGCCGATGAAAGCGGCGGTATGGCCTTTCCCAATTTGCTTGTGTATCACATCCAATCCCTGGTTCAGCCAAACGCTGACCGGCACAACCGGTGCGCCTCTGGCTATTTCATATACTTTGTTGATCATTACTTCAATACTCTGACAAAGGTCAGCCTTATTGAGGATTAAAACCGGAGAAGCCCCGCTGTTCCAACTCAGAGTCAAATATCTTTCTAGTCGCCTGAGATTGAGTCCGCGTCCGCTATCCAGCGCAGAAACGATAAACAGGACGTCAATATTGGCGGCGATGATTTGTTGATCAGGAGAGCCGCCCGAACGCCGGTCACGGCCTCCCGCCGCCGATCTGGAAAACTGGCTTTTTCGCGGTAACAACGCTTCAATTAAAGCTATCTCTCCACGGGCTGGTGGCTGTATTGTCACCCAATCGCCGACGGCCGGAAAATCCTCGGTTTGGCCGTGCTGATACATTTTTCCTGCGATGACCGCCACTAATTCTGCATTTTGAGTCATTATGCGATAAGAGTTTTTTTGCTGGCTGATAATTCTGGCCGGCAGAAGATCAAACCGGCTCAGTTTGCGGAAGGCGTCCTGAAAGAAAGTATCCCAGCCCAGTTCAGTTAAATAATCCATGGTATCTTTAGTTATACTGCAGTGACATATCTAAAAGCAAGAAAATTTGCCTGGGGTTTGCCTGTTAGCCTCAATCAGGCAAAAGCATTGAATATTTTAAGGAAAACGTTGAACAGGACAAAGATTTGTGATATTGTGTTTGAGTATGTTTAATACGAGGATATACGCCGCGGTAATATCCCGCGTGGGGTAAAAAACGCTGTCAGCCAGACAGCTAACCCACGTGGATTTCAGGGTGTGCCAGCTTCCTGAATTATCCTCCTTATTCTGTTGTAAGGAGGAACATGATGACGTA
>DAOUAU010000159.1:0-4441 GCA_034433195.1 Dehalococcoidales bacterium | reverse complement strand
GGACCCTGGCGGGACTATCTATTCGGGGAGAAGGTGTACATCATTCTCAGTCTCACAGCCAAAGCATTGCTGGCCTGGCAGGTGTTCTTCCCGGTCTTGATGTCTGCCTAGTTCTAGCTCATTTTAACCAATACCGAACCAAAACACTTAATAATAAGAGGAGTAATGGATGAGGGTTCAGATAATAACAGACAGTACCTGTGACATTCCCGACGGCTCGATAGGAGATCTCGGAATCAGGGTAGTTCCAATATACCTCCGCTTCGGCGAAAAGACTTACCGTGACGGAGTTGATATCAGAAAAGATGAATTTTACTCTATGCTAACTTCTTCACCCATATATCCAGCTACGTCTCAGCCTAATCCTGAAGATTTCGCCAGCGTATATAAAGAATATTGCGGTACTGCAGACGGGATAGTTTCTATACACATCTCATCGAAAATAAGTGGTACATATAATTCAGCGATGATTGCTAAAAAAACATTGGGGAGCCAGTGTCCTATTGAGGTGGTAGACTCAAAATTTAATTCTGCAGGTTTGGGTTTGGTAGTAGCGGCAGCAGCTCGGGTAGCAAAATCCGGTGCTGATTTTGCAGAAGTGATTGATGAAGCAAAGAGAGCTACAGATCAGGTCGGCATGTTTGGTATGTTTGAGACTCTGAAATATCTCGCCCGCAGTGGACGTGTGAATAAGACTATTGCGAAGGCAGCTGATGTCCTGAATGTTATGCCACTTCTCACCTTTAACCATGGGGAAATAGTAAGGGCTGGACTCGTACGCTCGATAAGCAAAGGTATTGACCGCATATATCAGTTTGTTAAGAATAATAGCCCGATAAGCGAGTTAATTATCGTCCATAGCAGAGCTATCGAGCAGGCTAATCAAATGAAAAAACGGCTTAGTGAATTCATTCGGGAAAATAAAATAAACATAACTGAACTTGGAGCTGGTTTAGGAGTTCATGGAGGTCCAGGAGTTTTGTTAGCGGCTATTCGAAGATCAGATTCTACTTGTAGATAAGGAGTGCTCTAATGAGAATTGAACAGATCATTCTACTAATAATCAATGTTATCGGCGGCGCTGCTGTTATCGGGAGTTATATCTTTGGTTTAAGAGGACAAGAAGGCGGGGCGAACGTACTGTGGGGTGGCGTTCCTACAAATATCAGACCGGTATATACTGTCTCGATGATCCTATCTGCACTTGGATATTTCGCCTTTCTTTACTATATTTTCTTCCGGCTGGACCCATCCCAGGTAAGTATCGCTGGCATTTCCGGCTTCACTATGTTTTACGTTATTTTCCTGGTCATGCTGATTGCATCGGCCTTCTGGATGCCGCTGACCAACATCTATGTTTCCAATCCCAGTACAGGGATTTGGATAGGAATCCGTTTTGTTCTTGCGATTGTAGGATTGGCTTCAATCGGTCTTTTGTTGGCTTTTCTTACCATGCAGGGCAAATTGCCCGGTACAGCTTATTGGCTGGCAGTTGCCGGAAGTGCATATTTTGCATTCCATACTGCGGTTTTAGACGCTATTGTATGGGCAGCATTGTTTAAGTAAATCCGTGCAATTGCATCCGCAAAATTCATTGATTGAGTAGAATTAAGGAAAGACTGATGGAATAAAAAATATATCTTGAAGAGGGAAGTATCAGGTATTATATTCCTGTTCTTTGTTGGTGATCTTCTCCATTTCGATTTTGAATTGTCAGGAAACTCGCTCATTGTCGGGGCAATCGCGCCAGTGGATGAAAGTATCCGGGAGCATTTCAAACAAGGTTTTTGGCCGATGTGTCTTTTCGCGGCTATTGAATACTGATTTATCGGGTAATTTACACGTTGTATTTGGCAACTAAAATAGGGTCCAGCTTTGGTAGTTTAAAAGGGGACCTCTATGTCCGCCAAAGATGCGCTTCAATTCACACTATTATTCCTACTTTTAAGGTTTTCCTTATAGCGGTAAGACACCCTGCCCAGGTTTGCTGTCTGGAATTAAACAAATTGCATATCCTGCTCCTTACCGTACAGCAAGGAATTGGAAGAAGGAATGAGAGCTAAAAAAATATTGAAACAAGATGGTCAATTAATCGATTGTGAAATCGATGGGATAAATTACCATGATTAAGCGCTTCATTTTTACAAAAAAACAGCTTAAATCGATACTTGACAACATGTGATATAATGTATTCGCGATAAAAGTGAACGCCCATTCCGTTTAACGGAACACTATATTGCTATCTGTGTTTTCGATGCTTCCTTTAACCAGCTTCGGTCTTTAACGAACCGGGAATTCTGCCTTTTGGAAATTATCTATGGAAAGTGAAAGATTCTTTCAAGAAGGTGGCTATGTTGAAAAGAAACGGTAAATATATCAGAAGAATTGTTCTCCAGGGGGAAGGAGAAGCAGCGGGGTCTATTCCGCGAGCAGCCAAAATAATAGCCTGCCTCAGCCGCAACGTCAATACCGTGAGCGATATTGCCGATCAATCGAAACTGGCCAAATCCACAGTACATCGAGTCCTCAAACTAATGGAGGCTTCCTACATTGTCAGCGAAGACCCTGTTGAACGCCGTTACTATATTGGGCCTCTTATTGCGCAACTCATGATCAGTCCTAGACGGGTTCACGAATATTTGGTCAGATGCGCGGAAGGAGAATTGCGGCGCCTCTCCAATATTTCTGAGGAAACCATTGTCATGGATATTCTTTCGGGAATGCAACCGGTCCATCTCTATGAGATTACCGGCAAACTTGATTTCAGCGCCAAAGATATCTCTTACAAGATTGGAATGCTATTCGTAGGAGCCTCAGGAAAAATTCTGTTATCCCAAATGTCTGATGCCTGGCTGGAGGCTCACTTGAAGTCCGTCTATATCTCGCCGTTGACACCTTGCACCGTTACCGACAAACAAGTCTTGTTTTCACAGATCTGCGAAATACGAAAAAACGGATATGCTGTGTCCTGTGGAGAACGCATTCCCGGAGTTCTTTGTATTTCTGCTCCGGTGATGAACTATACTTCACCCATTAGCTTAAGCATCGTGGGACCGGAATCTCGTTTAAAACCGAGGCTGGAATATTTAGTCAACGAACTTAAATTGAGCGCTATCCGGGCTTCTCGCAACGTACTGGATATTTACGCCATTAAACGGTAATCGAAGCAGTTTGGGCTTGGAGTTGGAGGTCAAAAACAAATCGAATATGAGAGGGCTGTCTGAGCAGACAGCCCTCTCTTTTTGGTACTTTACAGCCGGGGCCGGCCGGTGACCGGATTATCAAAATGAAACGGGCAGATGAAGCCGGAGGGGTAAAGTGTCTCTTCCGGGGAGCCGGTTGGCCGGAGAGCCGGATTTCTCTGATAAGGTCTATCAATCTTTTTATCCAACCGTCTTTGCGGATCTACAAAACTCTCCCCCCATGGTGCATGGAAAGTCATGCACCAGCGGACTTTTTTTAACTTCCAGCGACCGTTTTGTTTTACGTAATCAACCTCATAAACGCCGTTCATCCAACCTGGGTTGATCTTGTTACCTTCGGCCGGAAAGGCATTGGCGCCAAAACCGTACCAGCGGCCGTGGGCGGTCAACCCATCCGGCTCGACATCCACAACCCCGGACAATTGCATCACCTGGTGTAAAAACTCCGGGTTTTCAGATCTCCTGACTTCAATATTTTCCACCCCGTGATGGAAAAACCGCCGAATAGCTTCTTTGCTTTTATAGGCTCCGGCGGCCACCAACAGTTCAGTATCCGGACCTTCGGCAAAAAGATCAATGATATCCTCCGCCATCCAGTGTTCCAGATAAAAACCATAAGATCGCTGCAGCTTTTTGATCTCATCGACATCTTCCAATCTTTGAACTTTCTTCTCCAGGTACTCTACTTTGGCCGCTAATTCCTCAACATTCATAATCCGCTCCTTGGTTAATATTTTTTATTTCAAAACAAGACAACCAGGTAATAATTCCAGAACAAGAACCACACTCTCAAATGAACCCACCTGAGATCTAACGTGATTCTTCTGGTTCAGGCGTCTCACCTGTCACTGAAGAGATCCGGGAAAACTAACCTTCCGAACGAATGGCGCCCCACACACAGGGCTCCTCCAGGAGTCACCATTGGCAGGATGCTCCCGGCCTCATTAAACCGATTCTCAAGTCAGGTTCCATCGACCCGACGATAACCTGGCCGCGAATATACGAATACCTTCATCAATAATAAAAATCAAATTCCGGTTCTGTTCCGATATATGGAATTTAGACTCACTATATCTGTGCGCCAATTATACCACGGTCTGTCAATTGTCCTGATACGATAGGATCACAGGTTAATCAATGCTGTAGCTATTTTCCAAAAATTATCCCGAGCCCCGTTGTTCAACTTGCTGATCACGAAGTGCTCAAACCTGTCATCATTAGCTTCAAACGGACTTGAT
>DAOUAU010000158.1:0-5566 GCA_034433195.1 Dehalococcoidales bacterium | reverse complement strand
GGGCTAGTTCATTCAGATGATTAACGCGTCCCACGACCGGGAATTTAAGATTTAAACCATCCCACTTGTAACGCCCGGCTTTAGTGTGGATGTAAATGAACCCGGCGGCGCCGAAAATACCCAGTATGATTAATATATAAAGACCGTTGCTTCTCAATAAATCCCCACCCTGCAGGGTCAATTTTGTTAAAGCCGGCAACTCAGCCCCCAACGAGTTATACAGACCCGCAAAAGCCGGCATCACGAAAGTCACCATCACGGCAATCACCACTACCGCCACTACCGCAGCAATAACCGGGTAGGTCATGGCGTTTTTCATGCCTTTTTGGGTATTGTTCTGTTTCTCCATATGCTCAGCCACCTGTCTCAGGATGACCTCCAAACCACCGGTTTGTTCACCCACTTTGAGTGACTGGCACTGAATCACCGAAAACAATTCATGATGTTTGCCCAGCGCTGCGGATAGCTGTGTTCCCGCTCTGACTTCAGTCACGATTTCACCCAGCGCCCGCTTGAAAAGGCGGTTGGTGCACTGGCCTTCCAGCAATTCCAGTGAGGTCACTATATTCAGCCCGGAATCAATTAAAAGCGCTAATTGACGGTAGAAGAGGATGATATCTGAAGGTTTGATGGGGCTCAACCGCGCCAGAAGTTTATCCAGAGTCGGGAAAGCGGCGATTTCCCGCAGGTTGATCAGCTGATAACCGGCATAGCTCAGCAGGTTAGCTGCTTGCTCTTCGTTTTTGGCATCCAGCTTTCCCTTGACTATCTCCCTGGCTTCGTTGTATGCGATGTAAGCGTAAACCGTATTGAGCCTCCTCCAAAAACCTCAAAATCAAGATTTGATGTATAGATCTTTATTCATTAGCATAGGCGTTGCGCAGGACCTCAGAGGGAGTAGTCTGGTTGCTTTTGACTTTGTTCATGCCATCCCTCAACAGTGTTACCATCCCTTGTTTGATAGCCTCATTACGAAATTCCGCAGTTGATGTGCCCTTGATAAGCATCATCCTGAGTTCGTCCGTCATACGCAATATTTCATAGATACCCATGCGTCCCATATAACCGGTTTGAGCGCAAGACTGACAACCGGCACCGTATAAAAACTCCGAACGTTCATCCCGGGCTTCCTTGGTGTAAATCATTTGCTCAAGTAAAGACACTCTCACCGGGCGGGCGCATTCCGGACAAATCCGCCGCACCATGCGTTGTGCTACAATCCCGGAAAGGGATGAGGCTACCAGGAAGGGCTCAATCCCCAAATCCAGAAGGCGGAAAATCACTCCGGCGGAATCATTGGCATGAATGGAGGATAAAACCAGGTGGCCGGTCAGCGCTGATTGGACCGCGATATTGGCAGTTTCCGCATCACGGATCTCTCCTACCAAAATGACGTTGGGATCAAGACGCAGTATGGATCGCAAACCGGAAGCAAAGGTCATACCGGCTTTGGAATTAACCTGAATTTGGTTAATATTTTTAAAACGGTATTCTACCGGGTCTTCAACAGTGATAATATTACGCCCGATGGAATCCAGACAATTGATTGAAGCATAGAGGGTAGTGGTTTTACCGGCGCCGGTGGGCCCGCTGACCAGTATCATACCGTAAGGTGTTTTCAGCATCTGTTCATATATGGCCAAAGAATCATGGTTGAAACCCAGTTCCGGCAAACTCATGGTGGCCCGCGCCTTGTAAAGCAGCCGCAAAGCGGCCATCTCACCATGCACTGTCGGGGTCGTGCCTACCCGGATATCAATATAGCGGCCTTTAGCTTCAACCGAAAACTGACCGTCCTGTGGCCGGTGCCGGTCTGCGATGTTCATATTAGCCAGGATTTTGATGCGTGAAATCAATGGAACACATGTAGCCACCGGCAACGCTACGGCATCATGCAGTGTGCCGTCGATCCTGTAGCGCACTCGCAGTTTGTCTTCCTGAGGCTGCAGGTGAATGTCCGAAGCACGCGCTTTAACCGCTTCATCGATTATCAACACCAGCGCCTGAGCCACCGGTGCATCCGTCACAGTGGTTAGACGAACATGATCAGATTCATTAGTTTCCTGGGCTGAGATATTGGAAACCTGTTTTTCTATCTCGTCATAAGAGCGGTAATTGAAATCAATCGCTTCCATGATTTCGCTGGCGGTGGCAGGCTGGGCTTCAATCCGTTTATGACAATGACTGGCCAGAGCTTCCAAAGCAAAAATGTCAGAGGGGTTGGCCATCGCCACCGTCAGTGTATTGCCTTTTACTGCCAGTGGCAGAGCGGCATATTTTCGCGCCAGATTTTCCGGAATCAGACTGACTGCTTCCGGCTGAGGAAATTGTTTTTTCAAATTAACGCGCGCTTCGGTCATGTTGATTCCCAAATCCAGGCTATAAGATAGTGGTCATCTTTTATCTTAACCCGGCTTCAAGACCGCAACAATAGTCTTTTAGTCAGCTTATCCATGACTTAAGTCATAGTATTTGATTGGGAAATTAGACCCATGCCAATATACAAGTCCAAAACCTCCCATCAAAGGGCAGCTTTATAAAGGGTTTTGAGAGGATTATGCTTGACAAATTGCTGCATATGTTATATATATATTACATTAAGTAAGATATTTTTGACTTATGGTTGGCTTATCTTACTCCACGGAGGTGTGAATGAATAATGCTGTGGTAATTTTTTTACCCAACATCCTCTTATTGGCCTTATTCATCATTTTCCTCTGGCGCCGCCATTCATTAAAAGGCTTTGACTGGGTGGCTTTGATCACCATCGCGCTGGGTGTTTCTTTGTTAACCGTCCTGGCCACCCGTATCATTCAAAGTCCTGACACCAATTCCAAAATCCTGCAAACAGGTCTGTTCCTGATCCCAACCCTGATCTTCATCCTGTATTTACTTTTTATTTCACGGGTATTGTCAGTTGAAAAAATCAAAACCAGATTGCACTTCGATGAGCGTTTGACTACGGTCAACGCCAAGAGCGCCCGCAATGCTCTGGTGGCGGTATATCTGAGCGCGGTCTTAAACCTGATTCTTTTTCCGGATATCACACGGGCCTGGTTGTTAATCATCCTGGCCTTCAGTCTGGTAGTCTATCTGGTTTCCCTGGTCATCTATCACTACCGCAGTATGTTGTAATGCCTGTTCTTGACAAATAAAACCATCCGGATTTGCCGTTGATATTCTGTTCTGCGGACAGATCGGCGACCGTCTGGTTTGAAGATTTGAGCGAATCATTATGAGAATTAAAACTAAAATAAAGGAATTGAGAGCCAGGCACAATTTGACCCAGGATGAACTGGCGGAGAAAGTGGGTGTAACCCGCCAGACGATGCTCTACCTGGAGAAGGGCAAGTACAACCCTTCATTAGTGCTGGCACACAAGGTAGCCGAAGTTCTCAGTTCCACCATTGAGGAGGTTTTTATCATCGAAGAAGAGGAATGAACCGGCAGTTGGTTTTGTAATCAGTGGACTAAGCACATCAGTTAAGTTATAATTTCGAGAGGCCAGGAGGGTGGAATCGGGATCCGCCCCAAAGAAAAGGAGGCACCATTTTTGGGCAAGATTAAAGTAGCAATTATCGGGGTAGGCAACTGTGCGTCTTCTCTGGTGCAGGGCGTTCATTATTATCGCAATGCCAAAGACGGGGATGAAATTCCCGGTTTGATGCATGTCACTCTGGGCGGATATCATATCAGCGACATTGAATTCGTAGCCGCCATTGATATCGATAAGAATAAAGTCGGCAAGGACCTCTCTGAGGCCATTTATGCCAAACCGAATAATACCTATAAATTTGATGATGTTCCACTTTCCGGCGTAAAAGTAGCGCGCGGTATGACCCATGATGGTCTGGGCAAATATCTGTCTCAGGTGATCGAAAAAGCTCCCGGACAAACCGCGGATATCGTCAAACTGTTAAAATCCACCAAAACCGATGTAGTCCTGAACTATCTGCCGGTCGGCAGTGAATCAGCCACCAAATGGTACGTGGAGCAAATTTTACAGGCCGGCTGCGGCATGATTAACTGCATTCCGGTATTCATCGGCAGCCGCCAGGACTGGTCTGACAGATTTGCCGATAGAGGTTTGCCAATTATTGGCGATGACATTAAATCGCAGGTGGGCGCCACTATTGTACACCGCATTCTTACCAAATTATTTGTTGACCGCGGTGTCAAATTGGAAAAAACCTACCAATTGAATTTTGGCGGCAATACCGACTTCCTGAACATGCTGGAGAGAGAACGCCTGGAATCCAAGAAAATTTCCAAGACCGGCTCGGTCACCTCTCAATTGCCTTACAAGATGGACCCGGACAATATTCATGTCGGCCCCAGTGACTATGTCCCCTTCTTGCTGGACCGCAAATATTGCCATATCCGCATGGAAGGCCGTACCTTCGGTGATGTACCGCTGCTGGTTGAGACCAAATTGGAAGTCTGGGACAGCCCCAACTCGGCCGGTGTGGTGATTGATGCTATCAGATGTATCAAACTGGCCATGGATAACGGCATCGGCGGCGCTTTAACGGCTCCCTCATCTTACTTTATGAAAACTCCGATGATCCAGTATTCGGATGAAGAAGCCCGCAAAAGGACTGAGGAATTCATCAAGACTTACGCTTTAGGCGTGAAAACGGAAAAGCCGGAAACGCCGGAAAAACCTGTCAAAATCACTAAACCGCGTTCCGCCAAGAAAGACAAATAACTCCGGATAAGGCAGGGCGGATGAAAATCGCGCTGGTTTCGCCATATGACTTCTCCTATCCGGGTGGAGTGGGCAGACACATCGCCAGTCTGGAATACCACTTCACCCGGATGGGGCATGAGGTTAAAATAATCGCTCCGGCTTCCGGTCCGGTTCCCGGTTACGACGGCCGTTTTATAGGCATTGGAAAACCGCGTGCTATTCCCACCAGTGGTTCAATCGCCCGCATCACTATTTCCTTTACGCTGGCCAATAAAGTCAGAGATGTGCTGGAGAAGGAAAAGTTTGATATTGTACATTTGCACGAACCCCTGGCACCCACCCTCTGCACCACTGTTTTACGTCTTTCAAGGTCATGCAATATCGGCACTTTTCACGCCGCCGAAGCCCGTCCCAGCTACCGCTGGGCCAAGCCATTCATGATGAGCGGATTATTCAAGAAATGGTTCAACCGGCTGGACGGCCGTATCGCGGTTTCCAAACCGGCCGCTGATTTTATTAATAAACATTATCCTTCCAGCTACCATATCATTCCCAACGGCATTGAGATCAGTCACTATTCACCCGATATCCCGCCTTTGCCGGAGTACATGGACGGCAAAGTCAACCTGTTATTTTTGGGCCGGGCGGAAAAACGCAAAGGGCTGGAATATTTGCTCAAAGCCTACGCGATACTTAAGCCGGACATCCCGCAATGCCGGCTGATCATAGTCAGTCCGGTCACCAAATCACGGGAAAAATATGAGAAACAAGCCGCCAACTCCGGACTTCAGGATATCATATTCGTCAACGGCCGCAAGGTCAGCGATGCCGAAAAACCCCGTTATTATAGCACTGCTGATATTTATTGCGGACCGG
>DAOUAU010000157.1:0-2090 GCA_034433195.1 Dehalococcoidales bacterium | reverse complement strand
GTGTCATAAGTGAAGCTTTCAGCATAGGCGCCTGAAACGGAAGTCAGCCGGTCCAGAAAATCATAGGTAAAGTTTTCGGTCTGGGTGGGAGCGGGCGTCAAAGTCTGGCGCTGCGTAAGGTTGCCGAAGGCATCCCAGGTATGTTGCACATCCTGCAAAATCGGTGACCCTCCCGGCTGTTTGGTGGTCTTGATTTGCCATAGACGGCCGTAATAGCCGACGGTGGTATCATCAGCGCCGCCCAGACCGTAATAGTCGCAGGTGGTTTTGGTGTTATTCCCCAAATTAGGACATGGCCGATAAAAAAGACAGCTACGGATTTAAAACCGTAAAAGAGATCAATTCCCAAAGGAGGTTAGCCGGGTAAATCGGTTAACCGGGCATAAGGATATCATTAATTATCAGGATAGATATTATCCTTATATTATATTAGTGAATTATATCATAATATATCCAGTTGTCAAGGGGGTAATTTTTGACAAGGCGAAGCCTGGGAAATGGAGATACGTTTTGGTGGTGGGGTTGAATTTTAGCGTTTAGTCTTAACCGTGGGGCGGGAAGAAGGAGACGGAGCGGGAGAGGGAGACGAGGTTCTAATGGGCGGACTTCCCCCTCACGGAGGACTTTGCTCCCGGGGTTGCCGGGACGCCAGGGAGTGATCCTGAATTGAGTGGTATGGGGAAAGTGGTGCAAGGGTGCTGGCGTCAGATGTCAATAATGGACAGCAAACCTTTTCATGAAGCCAATAACTCGGCGGTGTATCTCTGAGTATAGACCGCCGGAGCCTGATTTCCGCTTTTCCCTTTGAAACTGATTCCAGGAAGGTGGTCAGGCCAAGCTGATCACAAGCCTGCAGCCCTGACCAGTATCTCCCAAAATAACGCACTTTCTCCGGGCGAAAGCGCCGGATAGCGGCTTCTTCCCACGGTGGTTCCAGTTTTTCATCGATGAGCCGTTTTACCAACCTTTTTTCTCATCAGCGGGCTGTTTGACGCCTGCTCGTTCAGCTTCAGTTATATCTCCCAGATAGGGGACTATTCTCTGAAGAGGGCCGCGTTCAGTCTGATATGACTCAACCAAATACCATTAAACGTGGTCTTGTTTATACCTGGTCTGGCCACAAGATCGGATATACCTACCGTTATAATATCCGACTTCATTTTTCCCCGCGTCTACACTACATCTTTTTTTCCTATCTCAGGCATGGACATAGTCAACTTATATGCCAAACCAGATTCAAAATATTCGTTCAAAATATATTTTTGAAGGTCAATCTGCGGATCTTGAGTTAACTGAATACGGGAGAAAGGCAGCTGAAATCCAGACAGCCAGTATGACGATGCACTAAAATCACGCCAAAAACAACCAAAGCCCGCCGGGTGCAAGCGGGCTCCGGCTGAATAGAGGTTATCAAATATTTGTAAAACGGGAGAGTTGTTGATTAAGCCTTTGCATTTTATCCCTGGCTTCGGCTAGCCGCCCACGTTCTTTTTCCACTACTGCCGGCGGGGCTTTCCCGATAAAAGCCCGGTCGTTCAACCGGATTTCCAGCCTTTCCACGTTGGCTTTAACTTCAACATACTCTTTCTGGAGCCGGAATTTTTCCGCTTCAGGATCAATCATACTGGTCAGAGGAATCAGGACTTCGGTATCTTTGAGCACCAGCACCACATCATTCTCATTTGAATTGCCTTGATAGCGGGTACTCAATATCTCCAAAGGTTTGACTTGTGCCAGAGATTGAATAGTGCCGGCATAATGCGCCAGCGCTGGAGCAAGTTCACCGGCATAAATTGCTGCGGCGATCAGTTTATTACTTTCGATCTTTCTTTCAGCGCGGGTGTTACGCACAGAATGAACAATATCAATCAGAGATTGAATAACATGTTCAGCGGCGGCGTCCAGGAACAGCGGATTGGCCGCAGGATATGGGGCAATCATGATTGATTCAGGCCAACTTTGAACTTCCAGTTTGTCTCTCAATTTTTGCCAAATTTCTTCGGTGATAAAAGGCATGAAGGGATGCAGCAGTCTCAGTGAGTTGTCCAGGACATGCATTAAAACCGGCGCGGGGGAGACGGTTTGAGGAT
>DAOUAU010000156.1:0-2633 GCA_034433195.1 Dehalococcoidales bacterium | reverse complement strand
TTATTCTGGATGAGATAGGCCGTGGCACCAGTACTTATGACGGCCTCTCTATCGCACGGTCAGTAGCCGAATACATTCATAATTCTCCACGGTTGGGAGCCAAAACTCTTTTTGCTACCCATTATCATGAATTAGTGCAATTGGCTGGTATCTTGAACCGGGTAAAAAACTTCAATGTGGCCGTTAGCGAAGACTCCGGTGAGGTGGTGTTTTTGCGTAAGATTGTTCCCGGTGGAGTGGATAAGAGTTATGGTATCCATGTTGCCAAATTAGCCGGTTTGCCAAAATCGGTAATTCACCGCGCCCAGGAGGTGCTGGATGATTTGGAAGGCTTAAACAACCGAACAAGAAAAACATCCGGCAAAGGGGTAAAAAAAGTACTGCCGGAATTTCAAATCTCTTTATTTGGCATCAAACCTGAAGTTGTGATAGAATTAGAGAAGTTGGATATCGATGCACTTTCGCCTCTGGAAGCCCTCAACAAACTCAACGAGCTTCAACAGAAAGCCAGGTCTTAACCTGCCTGAACTGGATATTCTTCAATAAATTATTCAAGCGTGTTTTCTGTATTATGTCGGAAACCATCCCAAATATGTTCTGCACTTGCGGATTGACAGGCTGCAGTATTTGATGATCTCACCTCAGAATTTCGGTTTGATTTCATTTTTCACAATATATGCTGGGAATAACTGTGTCTTACGCGATAGCTCAAATTAAAACAGCGGGATATTGATGCTGATTGGTGCCGGGCATATTGGGGAAATACCAAAAATCACCGGATTCTTAATTGCTTACTCTGTGTGTTTTTTGTGTGAACGGGATGAAAGATGATTGACGTGACAAATCATGTTTAACCTGAAGCCTTTGCCGGCAAATGATCATTAATCACTAACGAAAATGGTATGTAAAGCCCTATCCGGGAGGTTGTCTTCACGTTATATTGGGTATATGAACTCAATGTCCGGCTGGTTCACAGCCTGCAAATTCAACGTTGTAAACCAATTGTTAGCCCATCGTGGCTATTTGAGATATTTTTGTTATCGCATTCATTTAAAATAGTGGAAAAATGATAGTCCAGTATTGGGGAGCAGGGTAAGTGGAGAGCATTCACAGTTTTGCCGTTAACGTCCGGGGGTTTCATACACATTATTACGAAAGCGGTCAGGGTGATCCGCTGATTATTGTTCACGGTGGCAGCGGAGGCGCCAGCGCCTGGAAACGGAACATCGCCGTACTGGCCAGGAAATACCGTGTTTTTGCCCCGGATCTGCCCGGCTTCGGTTTGAGTTTCACTGACCTGGATTCATACTCTGTTCCGGAAGTGGCAGATTTTGTCTATCACTTCTCTGAAGCCATAGGTTTAAAGACCTTTTATTTGATGGGGCACTCATTCGGGGGTGGGATTGCCGCGCATCTGGCTTTAAAATATCCTCAAAAAGTAAGTAAACTGGTGTTGGTCAGCAGCCTTTGCCTGGGCAGAGAAATTGCCTGGTGGGTCAGGCTGTTTACTGTCTCACCGTTCTGCCAGATTATAGGGAAATCCATTATTACCTTGTTTAAAGGATTCAAATATCTGGTGAATGTTTTCAGCGATGTGCCTGTCAGTCAGCCTTTCAGTTCCGCCAGCGTTCAAATTGGCTCCGGTATAACCAATATTTCGCAGCAGACTAATGTACTATTGACTCAATTGCCCAATATCATCATGCCTACTCTGGTCTTGTGGGGGAGGAATGACAATATCGTGCCGTGGGAGCACGCTTATGCCGCCGGTACACTGATCCCGGATTGCCGGGTCAAGATTTTCGCTAATTGCGGTCACAGTGTCTACAGCGAAAACATTGGCGAGTTTTCCACCGCGTTGGCGGGATTCCTGGGGTAAGAAGTTCCGGGATGGATTTTGGTACAGTCAAGGGATAGCTGAATTGGCCGGTCTGAGAAGAGAGGACACAAACCCGCCCGCCCATCAGAGTTGCCGGACTATCGGCGTCAGGTCAATACCGGCTTAAAAAAATTAACGCCGCCACCAATGCTGCCGTCATCAGAATCAGCATGAGAATCAGCCGGAGGTTCCACTTTCCGTTGCGGTAACGCCAAAGGATGACTGGACGCCTGGCCAGGCGCTCCTTGATAATCCAGGCCTTTTCAGTATCGGTCAAATATCTTTTGGTTGGTTTCCCGGCATTCTCCGCCACTTTTCCGGTTGCTACCTTATCCATCTGGTTCTTTTTATTCTTGCTGTCTCTAGACATGACATCGCTTTCCCTTACACCAAATCAATCCAATTAATTATATCAGAGAGAGCAAGGTGGCGCATTTCAATCGATACTCCGCATTTGTTTCCAAAAAAGCAGCGCCAAAATACTGCCTGCTGCCAGGCAGATGGCCAACCCACCCACGCCCCATTGCACTCCGATGGTATCCGCCAGCAGAGCGGCAAAGAAAGCGCCAAAACTGGAGATTCCCAATTCAAACCCATAAAAACTCATTATTCTTCCGCGAAATTCCGGTTTGACATAAGACTGCAGCAAGGCTACCGGCAGACTCATACGTCCGGATTGTCCCAACCCTATCACCGCCATGGTTATCAGAGCTATCCACCAAGAAATGGTAAAAGCAAACACCGTCAGAGAGAC
>DAOUAU010000155.1:0-3829 GCA_034433195.1 Dehalococcoidales bacterium | reverse complement strand
CTTGCCGGGCTGCCGCCGCATTAACAAACAGGTAGTTCCAATCAAAGCTTACTATCTGGCAGCCTTCCAACATGTTTTCGAGCGTGCTTTGATATCGTTTCTCGGCGGCTAACAGTGCTTCCTCGGCCTTCTTGCGTTCAGTAATATCCAGGCTGGCCGATATCAAAAAGTTTTTGTTACCGAACTTGGCGGTGTGTGTTTTAATAATTGATGTGCGCACTTCCCCGTTTTTGTTCCTCAGGCACATTTCCAGATCACTGATCGGCCCATTTGCCGAAAGGGCTTCAGGTTTTTGGGGACCTGCCTGTTCGTTAGCCCAGGACAAATCATCTATCTTTCGTCCAATCATCTCCTGCCGGGAAAAACCGCCGCTTTCCTCAAAGCTGCGGTTCACCTGAGTGAAAGTCATGTCATCCGCATCAGCAATGGCAACAGGAACAGGAATAGCATCCAGGATTTGTTCCACTTGTGACCGGGTAATCTGATATTTTTCATCAATCTGCCTGAGCAGGGTAATGTCCTGAAAAGTCATGATGCGGGTCAGGGTGCCGCTGTTTCCGGGTGATTGACTGATACTGACTTCAGCCCACCATTGTTCACCATTCTTCTTGAGCAGCAGACGTTGGCCGTGCATGGTTTTGCGGCGCAGGTCCAACCAATGCTGTTTCTGCTTTCCAGCCGGCCAGAAAGGATATGGAGGCTGCTTTCCAACCACTTCCTTTCGATTAAAACCGGTGTTTCTAATAAAAGCCCGGTTGGCCCAAATCACTGCGTTATTCTGATCAAGGATGATCACCGGATATGGCAGTTTGCCCAGCCAATCCTGGTATTCTGTCCCCTGATTGCCATGCTGAGATACGGCTCTTAGCTTTAATTTTCCCATGAATAATACTCCAACGTTCTTTGGTGAAAACGATGCTATAATGGGCTTACAGGACAATCCTGTAATATATATCATAGACTATTATTCAATGGTAATATTCCATAGGCGCCGCGGCAACATGACTCGATACTCTTTTTTATGGGTAAAAAGATACATTTCTACCCGCCGCCGGACACCATGACGGTGCATTAAAGCGTGACAGCATGATTTACTGGCTGCGGCTATTGATTTGGAGATTGCCTTTTTAGGCTATTCTTTGACACATTCTTTCAGAAAATGTTAATATTAAACTGGAAGCAATGATCGTATTACGATATATAGATTTCTTGCAGTCAGTTTAATCGGGAGGACACTCTGATGTTGAATGCCAGGAATTTTGACACGGATATTTTGGTGGTCGGAGGCGGGGTAGCCGGCGTATCAGCGGCACTTACCGCTGCCCGCGGCGGTTTAAGAACAATGTTGCTGGAAAGTCAAAGCTCTTTAGGCGGACTGGCCACCAACGGCTATGTTACCGGGGTGGCCGGCATGATCGATGGCAATTGCAAAGAATGGCTGGACAGGATGGATGCCGAGGGGTGTTTATATCAACGCCCGCACCTGCCCGCCATTGATCCTGAAAAGGCCAAAATAGTGCTGGAAAACATGCTTCTGGAAGCTGGGGCCAGAATCCTCTATGGGACTTATGCCGTTGATGCCGAGGTCGAAAACAATCTGATTAAAGCGGTTATTTTTCATAGCAAATCCGGCCCGGTGGGCGTCTCTGCCAGGATAGTGATTGACACCACCGGTGATGCCGATGTAGCCGCTTACGCCGGTGTGCCGTACGAAGTCGGCAGCCCGCAATTTGCCGGGCTAAATATGTCTACCACTCTGGCCTTCAGAATGGCCAATGTCAACCTGGTAAAATACGCAGAGGCCAATAAACAGTGGTTCTCCAAAAACCGAACTGTCCGTGATGCGGGATCAACCATGTCAATGTTGGCTGAGCTTGAGGCAACGGCGGTGAAGAACGGGGATTTGCCCTTCGTGATTTTTCCCACCGCCTTGATTTACCCGGTACCTGGCACCCCTCAGGAAAATGCTGATATTTGCGTAATGACCACCCACAGCTTCCATACCCGCAATCTGGATGTTGAAGACCTTACACGACAAATCATAGAACAGCATCAACAAATCGCCTGGATGGAGAAGTTCCTTCAGAAATATGTTCCCGGATTTGAGAGATGCCGGCTGACCGGTTTGGCTAACCTGCACGGCATTCGTGATTCCAGGCGTATCGTGGGTGAATACATCCTCACGGATAAAGATGTGGTGTGCGCGCAGAAATTCGAAGACGGCATTGCCAGATTTCCGGAATTTCTGGATACTCATCATCCCACCAGCCGGGTACTGGGTTTCATGCGGCATATTCACCTCTCTGAACCCTCTCCCCCCGCCGTCTGCCGGCCGGCCCAGTGTTCCGGAGAAATGCACCCCTTTGGGAAATTGGGCGGTTATGAAGCCCGCGTGAATCCGCTGGAGTATTGTGAAATTCCTTACCGCTCCCTGGTGCCTCTCAAAATCGATAATCTTTTAGTGGCCGGACGCTGCGTATCAGCGGAATTTAACGCCATCGCCGCCGTGCGGGTGATCGCACCCTCGATGAGCACCGGGCAAGCGGCCGCCGTGGCTGCCCATTTATGCCTGAAAGAGGACCTTGCACCCAGAGCGCTGGATGGAAAGCTGGTTAGAAAAACTATGATAGCCCAGGGCGTCCCCCTTAACGAAGAACCCGGGGGACACTGGGCTGAGGTAAAAAAGAGCTTGAAAGGTGAGTATGTGGTGACGCCGGGTGATTTCATCGGAGTACTCACACCGGATGGCATCAAGACCCATATGTAAAACATTGCTCTTTTCGGATCAGTAACATTCCTGGCGGGCGGCCCAAAATACCGCTCCCTGAAAACAAGGATTATTCAGATTTAATAATAATTGACAATATGAAGTGTTTGGGAGGTTCTCGTGAAAGGTGCAGTCTGCAATGAATTCGGTAAACCCTGGACTATAGAGGAGTTGGAACTGGATAAACCCGGTAAAGGTGAGGTCACCGTCAAAGTAGCCGCCTGTGCTATTTGCCATAGCGATATCCACTCCGCGCGGGGGGAGCATTCTCCGATTCAATTGCCGGCGGTGGGCGGGCATGAGATAGCCGGCCATATCTCCGAGGTAGGTGAAGGAGTGACCTACGTTAAAGCCGGTGACCCGGTGGTTGTCTCCATTCCTCAAAACGGTTGCGGTTATTGTTACAACTGCCTGGTCGGCGCCAGCTACAACTGCAGCAACAACCCTTTGAAACTGGCGGCTCCCGGGCGCTATACCAACCAAAAAGGGCAGCGTTTATGGCAATTCGCCGGCGATATTGCCGGATTCGTGGAATATACCACCTGTTCCGAAAATCATGTTGTTAAAATCCCCCGGGATATGCCGATCGATAAAGCTTGTTTACTGGCCTGCGGTGTGATATCCGGATTCGGAGCCATCGTCAACCGGGGCAAAGTCAAACCCTTTGACAGTGTGGTAGTGGTAGGCGCCGGCGGGGTAGGTTTGAATGCCATCCAGGGCGCCCGCTTCTCCGGAGCGCATCCCATCATCGCGGTTGATATCATAGATAACAAACTGGAAATGGCCAAATCTTTTGGAGCTACTCACATTATTAATAGCCAGAGCGAGAAGGATCCGGTTAAAAGAATTGGGGAAATCACCAATTTCCGCGGCGCTGATTTCGTGGTCGTCGCCGTAGCCGGTATTGAGATACTCAGACAGGCCTTTTCGATGTCAGCCAGAAACGGTATGACCATTGTGATCGGACACGCCGGCCGGGAATTCATGACCAGTTTTGATGCCACTGAATTCGTCGGCGGTAAGATGATGACCGGCAGCGCCATGGGGGTTACCCGGCCCCGC
>DAOUAU010000154.1:0-2103 GCA_034433195.1 Dehalococcoidales bacterium | reverse complement strand
ACCCGCTGGATATTTTTAATACCGCGTTGACGGTCGCCAGAGAGGTGGTACATCAAGCCCGCATTGATTTTAAACAGGTTAAAGCTCTGGGCATCACCAATCAGCGTGAAACCACCCTGGTTTGGGACCGCCGCAGCAGCCAACCGGTCTATAACGCCATCGTCTGGCAATGCCGGCGCACTGCCGCGTATTGCGAGGAATTAAAACAGCGGGGACTGGCCGGCCAGATCAAGGACAAAACCGGTTTATTGATTGACGCCTATTTTTCCGCCACCAAGCTGCGCTGGATTCTGGATAATATTCCGGATGGACAAAAGCGCGCTGAGCAGGGTGACCTCCTTTTTGGTACAGTGGATAGCTGGCTGGTCTGGAAGCTGAGCGGCGGCCAGCTGCATATTACCGACTACTCCAACGCCAGCCGCACCATGTTGTACAATATCCATACTTTGCAGTGGGACAGCGAACTGCTTAAAACTTTCAACATTCCGGCCCGGATGCTCCCCCAGGTTTGTCCCTCCAGCCAGATATACGGCTATACTCAGCCGGGTTGGCTGGGAGATGATGCTCTGGCTATCGGATCGGTCATCGGTGATCAGCAAGCGGCCCTTTTCGGGCAGGCCTGTTATCAGTCCGGTTCGGCAAAAACTACTTACGGGACCGGTTCTTTCATTCTTTTCAACAGCGGCCAGATGGCCGCCAAATCATCCCAGGGACTGGTAACCACCATTGCCTGGGGGCTCTCAGGCCAAATTAATTACGCCATGGAAGGCAGCGTTTTCGTGACCGGAGCCGCCGTTCAATGGCTGCGGGACGGTCTTAAAATAATAGCCGCCGCGGCAGAAACAGAGGCGCTGGCACAAGCAGTAACGGACAACGGCGGGGTTTACTTTGTTCCCGCCTTCACCGGTCTGGGCGCCCCTTATTGGGACATGTACGCCCGCGGTACCATTCTGGGGCTAACCCGCGGAACTACCCGCCAGCATATCGTCAGAGCGACATTGGAATCTATCGCCTATCAGGTACGGGATGTAGTGGAAACCGTCCAGTCTGAAACGGGACTGACCGTGCCGCGGCTGCGAGTAGATGGCGGAGGTACCGCCAACCGTTTCCTGATGCAATTTCAAGCGGATATGTTGAACATTCCGATCGAGGTAGCCGCCGTTACTGAAACCACCGCTTTGGGCGCCGGGCATTTGGCCGGATTGGCCGGCGGATTCTGGCCAGACAAAGCTGAACTGGGCAGAACATGGCAAGCCGCTGAAACCTTCGAACCACGGATGTCAGCTGACCGGCGCCAGCACCTTTACAGCCGCTGGCAAAAAGCCGTAGAGCACGCTAGAGGTTGGGAGGAAGGAAAGAGCTGAGCAAAGGTTATCCGGCAGCCCTATGAGATGGCTGTATATTTAAAATGGGATGATTCTATGCTCTCACAACAAATTCAGGCCTACCGCAGCACAGTCGCGCTGGGTCACCTGTTCCGGCAGACAATCATCAAGGAGCAAATCTGAGATGCCTGACTATTTTTACCTGGCATGCCAGGAAGCCAGCCGGGGAATGCAGGCGGGAGATGGCGGCCCTTTCGGAGCAATAGTAGTCAAAGACGGAAAGGTGATCGGCAAAGGCCATAACCGTGTGCTTTCCGCCTATGATTCTACCGCTCATGCGGAAATCTGCGCCATCCGTGAAGCTGAACAGTTTTTACAGACATATACTCTTACCGGGTGTCAACTCTACACCACCTGTTATCCCTGTCCAATGTGTTTGGGGGCGATTATGTGGGCCCGCATCACCACAGTGTATTACGGCTGCACAGCTGAAGAGGCGGCCGGCATCGGGTTTGATGACCAGGCTTTTTATCAAGCCTTCAAGAGCCCGGACACCAATCAATTTGTCACCTTGAAACGAGATGATAATCCTGGGTGCCGCCGGCTTTTTAAACAATGGCTGGAGATGGATAACCGGGTGATTTACTAATATTTTCACAATCTTGTCCTGGTGATCGCAGGATCCCTTAGCCGGTCAGAGCAAACTCAGTAAGAGTATCTTCTATCTGCACCTTGTGTTCCAGCCAGATAAAGCGGTCTTTAAGCCGGGTAACCCAGC
>DAOUAU010000153.1:0-5455 GCA_034433195.1 Dehalococcoidales bacterium | reverse complement strand
AGGGGGAAAGGAGATCATCAAAAGATCAAAAATCATCATGCTCAAGAGGGTGAGAAAAGGCCGGAGCGGGGGAAGGAAACGGCTCTCCCGGGTTTGGTCAGGATGGGACATGAGTCAGGAAGACATGATAACCGGACGCGGGCTATGGACGCCGGCCTATCAAGGCTGCCTTATTTATGCAAGAACCGCCGCCGAAGGCCTTACTCCAACGCTATCAAACCGCTTTTCCCGCCGCTTTTACGCGTCAGGCGGATATTGTCAATCTTGATGCCGCGGTCAACGGCCTTGCACATATCATAGATAGTGAGGGCGGCCACGGCAGTGGCGGTCATGGCTTCCATTTCCACTCCGGTCTGACCGCTGTTTTTGACAGTGGAGGTGATATGAATCAGGGAATTTTCTGCATCAACGGCAAATTCAACGCGGATTTCACTCAGTAAGAGGGGGTGGCAAAGGGGAATCAGGTCAGGGGTCTTTTTGGCCGCCATAATGCCGGCCAGTTGAGCCACAGTGAGAACATCACCTTTGGCAATTTTTCCCTCCTGAATCATGGCCAGTGTGGCAGGCTGCAGGCGGACAGTGCCTTTAGTGACAGCTTCCCTTTGAGTCACGGCTTTGGCGGTCACATCCACCATGCGGGGTTTGCCCTTTTCATCAATATGGCTCAATTTTTTAGGCATCAGCACCACCTCACGTAATCACTAAAAACAATCCGCTTCAAAAACCGGTCGGATCATGATCACTCCTGACTTTGCCTGGCTGTCATATCAAGCTTTTACCCTGGATATTGTTCGATCAAGTAAGGGAAGCGAAAATGAAAAATATCAGAAACAGGTCTAGCCGCCAACCTGGCAAAAAGGTCTGTCATGTGGACTCTGGCCTTCTGCCAGATGATGTCCCATGGGTTTGGCGCTGACGGCTTCCTGTATCAGCCCTTTAAGAGTCTCTGATGAAATACCGCTGCGTAACGGATCTCTCAGGTCAATCATGGTTTCGGACATCAGGCAAGGCCGCAATTTACCATCTGCGGTTAATCTTAACCGGTTACAACTGATACAAAAATGCTCGCTGAGGGCAGTGATGAAGCCGATGGTGCCTTTGGCTCCCGGAAAGCGGTAATATTTGGCCGGGCCGTTGCCTTTCTCATGCTTGTAAGGCTCCATCTTGCCCAATGGGTCCAGCCGCTTTTTGATTTCACGGGTGGGAATACCGGAAGGAGTATTGCCATTATGACCGGTATACGGCATCAACTCAATGAAGCGGACGTGCCACTCATGATCTACCGTTTTATGGGCAAAGGTCAGGATCTCCTCATCATTAACTCCGGCCATCACCACCATATTGATTTTAACGGGCTTCAAACCGGCATCATTGGCGGCTTTGATCCCTTCCAGTACTGTTTCAAGTTTACCGTCCGCTTCAACGCTGCGGCAGATGCGGCGGAATTTGTGAGGATTCAAGGTATCCAGGCTGATATTGACGCGGGTCAACCCGGCTTTCTTTAAATCCGCGGCGTACCTGGGCAAATAAATGCCATTGGTGGTCAGGGAGATATCCTGCATGCCGGGCACCGCGGCTACCATGCCGGTGAAATCCACGATGCCGTGCCGCACCAGCGGTTCACCGCCGGTAATGCGTATGCGGTTGATGCCCATCTCCGCTCCGGCCTGAATAATGGTGATTAATTCCTCAAAGCTAAGAATATCTTTATGGTGCATACCGGGCACGCCTTCCTCCGGCATGCAATAGATACAACGGAAATTACAGCGGTCAGTAACGGCCACGCGCATATAATTGATGGGGCGTTGAAAGGAATCCGAAAGTCCGGTCATGATATTTTACCTTCATTTACTAAATAGAGTTACTAAAATTATTATAACACCATGAGAGAGAAAGGGAGAAGTGACCAGCAGAAAAGTGTCTCCATGCAGGATAGTACCCTGCATGCAAGGGAGCGGCTACAGAGTTTTTAATATCTGGAGCGCCCGGCGGGCGGCGCGGCCGCGGTGGCTGATCTGGTTTTTAACCTCTTCAGTCAGTTCAGCCATGGTTTTACCCAGCTCCGGGAAGAAGAAAACCGGGTCATAACCAAAGCCCTGGCGGCCCCGGGGTTTGAAAGCAATACGGCCCTCACACTCTCCGCGACAAAACAGCACTTGTCCGCCCGGTTGAGCGATGGCGATAATACAACGGAAACGGGCGCCGCGTTTGGCTTCAGGGACATCCTGCAGACGGGAGAGCAAGTAATCCACTTTCTGTGCATCGGTAGCCCCCGCGCCGGCAAAGCGGGATGAGCGGATGCCGGGTTCACCGCCCAAGGCATCCACCTCCAGGCCGGAATCATCAGCCAGTGTCAGCAGGCCGGATCCCTGACAAAAAGCCTGGGCTTTTAATTGCGCATTAGCCTCATAGCTGCTGCCGTTTTCTTCCACATCCAGCTTGAGATTGATCTGAACGGGCGTGACCAGGTCAAATGGGCTATCCTGCAGCAAAGCCTGGAATTCCCGGATTTTACCCTGATTGTTGGTGGCGATTAACATCCTGGTCATAAGAGAATTATAACAGTTTTCAATACCAGTGGTCAGCTAACCTCCGGGAGAGCGGAACGCGCGGATTTTGTTGCGCTTTCAGGCTTGATGTTATAATGACAGCGGATCAATCAACAGCGGAGGCAGACGAATGGAAATCATTCCGGCCATTGATTTACGCAACGGCAAGTGTGTGCGCCTTTTCCAGGGTGATTATCAACGGGAGACGGTTTTTAATGATGATCCTCTGAAAGTGGCCCGGCAATGGCAGGCTATGGGCGCGCAGCGCCTGCATATAGTAGACCTGGATGGAGCCAGGGCTGGTGTTTCAGTAAATTTAAAAATAGTGGAAACGATATCCAGGAACGTGCGCATGTCCGTCCAGCTGGGCGGTGGGATACGTGATCCGGAGACCATCAGTCAAGTCATCCAGGCCGGGGTCAAACGAGTGATTTTAGGCACGATTGCAGTGGAGAACCCTGATCTGGTCAAATCCGCCTGCCAGAAATACACTGATTCCATTATTATGAGCATTGATGCCCGGGATGGCGTGGTATCTACCCGGGGATGGCTTAAAAGCACCGGGTTGAAGGCGGTTGACCTGGCCAAAGAAATGGCGGCCCTGGGTGTGCGGCGCTTTATTTATACCGATATCCAGCGGGACGGCACTCTGAGCGGCCCCAACTATGCGGCTCTGAGTGAACTGATGGAAGCGGTCAAGCTGCCGGTCATCGCGGCCGGCGGCGTATCCAGCCTGGAGAATTTGACAGCTCTGAAGCAGATTGGCGCAGAGGGAGCCATTATCGGACAGGCGCTGTATACCGGGAATATAGATTTAAAAGAAGCCTTGAAAATGGCCCTGTGAACCAGCGCGGTTAAGTGTCACAGAAATGAATTAAAATATTTGTGACCTGCGATGTTTCGCGGGTTGCCGCCGGTCAATCCGGCCGGTCCCTCACCGCGGCTGAGGCAGACCGGAAAGACAGAAACGCCGGCCTTCCGGGCCATCTATAAATCCATGACGGTGTAGCCCTGCTTTTTATGCTCTATGATCTGAGCGGCAACCAGCATGCGGCGGACATATTTATCAGAAAGCAATGCCGGGCTCATCACCAAACCGGCCATAACAAACTCGATGATATCACAGATGTCCAGCCGGATAGTCATTTTTTCTTTCAGATAGCCCCGGAAATCAGCATTCACTTTCTGATTGGCTAACTGTGTAGGCCCTGGATTCAGATAACTGTATAGCCGTTTGGGACACATTTCCGGGGCTTCGCCAATATAGACGATTTTCTTATCGCCGCTGTGTTTTTGAAAAACCTCCCACCTGTAAACGGCCGGACCCTTATATTGAATGCGCATATAAGGGCTGATCGCCATCGGAAAAAAATATTCCACGCGTTCACGCAAAAAAGCCGGTTTCCATTGATATCTGCATTCAAATTGAAGGGTTTCGAACATTTTTTTCTCCAAAATTGTAATCTCAACCCATTAATTATAGACCAAAACAGTGAGGAGCGCGTGGTTTCAGGGCAGGCGTGGATAAAAAACGAACTACCGGCGGTATTGAAAATAAGGATGGTCAGCCAGTTCGGGCAGGCAGCGGGAAACCCTGGAAAAACAGCTAATTGCCGGAAGAACGCCTGGCCAAAGCTCTATCCAGACGGTCATAATACAGCAATACACTGGAAGCCACACCCACGGTCAAGGCCGGGTTTTTCTGGTGAATGGCTGTTACCAACCAGCCGTTAGCGGTAGAAGCCAGGCCTTTGCTTTGCATCTCCGCTAACAGATATTCAGTGTTTTTCTGGCTGTTTATCATGCTAAACTGCCTTGAAACCGGATACGACCTGATAGCCGTTCATTTTCAATTTAACCTGACAGGGGTTTTGCAACAAGGGTTTTTTGGCATATTTGGGGTTGGTCTCAGTTTATATTTTCTTCTCTGCCGGGAGTTCTTTCTTGATATATAGCGGGTTCGTGTCTTATATGTTATACTGGTTTTCAAGCCTGTCAAATAAAATAGGGAGGGAAAGAATGAGTCAGGAAAACAAAACCGGCAGCTCTACAGAACTTGCACCGAACGTCGCTGGTCTACTATGCTATCTGGTGGGTTGGATCACAGGAATCATCTTCTTGATAATTGAGAAAAAGAATGCTACGGTCCGATTTCATGCCATACAATCGATAGTAGTTTTTGGGGCATTCTCGATAGTATCAGCCATCCTGAGCTGGCTACCTGTTGTTCCCTTTATTTTGAGTGCTGCGGCTTTCATACTGTGGATACTTTTGATGTATAAAACCTACAAAGGACAAAAATGGGTGCTGCCGGTAGCCGGCGCGATCGCGGAGAAAAACTCAAAACCCAGCGGCTAATCCAAAAAGGTTTTAGTGTGAAATGAAGGAGGGAAGAGGTGGTGATTACCTCTTCCCTCCTGTGTTATAAAGCAAAACCACAACGGACAAACTGGCTCATTTGAAAAACTCGGCTTTTAAGGTTTTCTCTTTGGGAGCCGGTTTTTCGTCCGGGTAGCCGATGACGACGGCAGCGGCTATCTTTTGATTATCCGCGATATGCAGTCGCTTGAGCATTTCGGGGTCTTTTTCCAGCAATCTGGCCATGCCGATGAAACAGGAACCCAGACCGATAGAGGTGGCGTACAACATCATATTCTGCACTCCCAGCGCCGCGTCCGCGTCAATCCAGCCGTTGTCTCTGGGGCCGGTGATGATGATCAACAGCGGGGCATTATAAAACACGTGGGGGCGGGCCGGCATGGGCGGGCGGTTCGGCGCGGCGGCTATTTCTTTTTGAAGAATGGCAATAATGCGGTCTGACAGTTGTTTTGATAAGTCCCTGTTGGTAATCACTTTGTATTCCAATTGCTGGGCATTGCGCGCTGTAGGCGCGTTTTTGGCAGCCT
>DAOUAU010000152.1:0-4554 GCA_034433195.1 Dehalococcoidales bacterium | reverse complement strand
GGTAATCACTGCGGCACACAATCACATCCGGCTGAATACCGATACGCCGCAATTCGTTCACGCTGTGTTGCGTAGGTTTGGTTTTTAATTCACGAGTACTGATCAAGTAAGGAAGATATGTCACATGAACGTAAAGAACATTGTCCCTGCCCACTTCATTGCGCATCTGGCGGGCTGCTTCCAGGAACGGCTGGCCTTCAATATCGCCCACCGTACCGCCGATTTCAACAATGATGACATCCGCCCCGGATTTGCAGGCTAATTGCTTGAAACGGTCTTTGATTTCACCTACCAGGTGAGGCACGATCTGAATGGTTCCGCCCAAAAAATCGCCATGCCGTTCTTTGGCAATGACTGAACTGTAAATCTGACCGGAAGTGATATTGGATTGCGCGGTCAGAGCAATATCAATGAAGCGCTCATAATTGCCCAGATCAAGATCAGTCTCAGCGCCGTCCTGAGTAACAAAGACTTCACCGTGTTGGTAGGGGGACATCGTACCGGGGTCTACGTTTAAATATGGATCGAGTTTGAGAACCGAGACCGATATTTTTCGACTTTTAAGGATAGTTCCGATGGACGCTACTGTGATACCCTTACCAACAGAACTTACGACACCACCAGTTACAAAGATATACTTTGACATAAAATAAAAGGACTACCTGAAATTCAAATTTGGAAAAATCACGCAGGAAAACTCTCTAGATACAATTCGACAGATTTGTCAAAACGGGGTCGCTCAACAGTCCAAATTCATTATGGTAGAATATCCGGAGTTTGTCAATAGACACGGGGGTAATTTTTGAGGAGAGTGACATATTCACTGAACATTTAAAGGTGACAGATTGGCTGGACACCAACAGGGGTAATTTTTTACGGCTCTTTATTTAGCAACTTAATACACAATCGATCTTCGGCTTTTCAAACCGGAGTTTCTATATTAACATGTAATAATCAGAATATTGCATTTATCTTACTGTAACCTCAAAATGGAATGACCGGATATAAGAATAGAAAAACGAAACGATAATGAGTGATATGGATAAAACTGAATCCAGTCAAACTTCAGTACGTTATGATGTCAGTCTGTTGACCGATACTGATATCTACCTCTTCAATCAAGGTCGTCATTTTCACTTATATACCAAATTGGGAGCGCATTTATTGGAATCGAAGGGCACCAAAGGCACTTACTTTGGGGTTTGGGCCCCCAATGCCAAACAGGTTTCAATAATTGGAGATTTTAATCAATGGGATAAAAACAGCCATCTCTTAAAATCCAGAGACCAATCAGGTATATGGGAAGGGTTTATTCCGGGCATCGGCCAGGGTATCATATATAAATTCCACATAATCTCCAATTATCACAATTTTCAGGTGGATAAAGCCGACCCCCTGGCGTTTTACAGCCAGATTTCACCTTCTACCGGTTCTATAGTTTGGGATATCTCTTATCAGTGGGCTGATCAGAACTGGATGGATGCACAAAAAGAGGCTAACTCATTAACAGCGCCCATGTCAATCTATGAAATACACCTGGGTTCATGGAAACGATCACCAAAGGATAATAGCCCTCTCAGCTACCGGGAATTGGCTCCCCAACTGGCTGAACATATTCAGAAACTGGGCTTTACGCATATCGAATTTCTACCTGTGATGGAGCACCCTTTCAGCGGCTCATGGGGCTATCAAACTACCGGTTATTTTGCACCCACCAGCCGTTTCGGCACACCTCAGGATTTCATGTATTTGATTGACTATCTGCACCGGCATAACATTGGCGTGATTCTGGACTGGGTACCCTCTCACTTTCCGGATAATCAACATGGGCTGGTTTTTTTTGACGGCACTCATTTATATGAACATCCGAACCCGCAAAAAGGATTTCATCCGGATTGGCATAGTTTTATTTTTGATTATGGCAGAAAAGAGGTACAGTCTTTTCTGATCAGCAGCGCTTTGTACTGGTTGGATAAATTCCATGCCGATGCCATTCGGGTGGATGGAGTGGCTTCCATGCTGTATCTGGACTATTCACGCCAGCGGGGTGAATGGTCAGTCAACAAGTTTGGCGGCAGAGAGAACCTGGAAGCCATGAGCTTCATCAAATCTTTAAACGAGCAAAGTTACAAATTCTTCCCGGGAACGCAAACCATTGCTGAAGAATCCACCTCGTGGCCGATGGTATCACGCCCAACCTACATCGGAGGGCTGGGCTTTGGTCTGAAATGGGACATGGGTTGGATGCACGATACGCTAAATTACATGTCACAAGATCCCATATTCCGCAAATATCATTACCATCAACTGACTTTCCGGCCTCTCTACGCTTTCAGAGAGAATTTTCTTTTACCCTTATCTCACGATGAGGTAGTGCATGGAAAAAGTTCTCTGCTGGCCAAAATGCCGGGCACTGAAAAACAAAAATTGGCCAATTTGCGTTTGTTGTTGAGCTATATGTATGCCACTCCAGGTAAAAAACTATTATTCATGGGTGCGGAATTCGGTCAATGGCGAGAATGGAATCATGATGCCGGTCTCGATTGGTATCTGGCCGGGGAGCTTGGACATGCTGAATTGTCCTGCTTCCTTGCTGATTTGAACCGGATATATAGAACTGAAAAACCTTTACATGAAGCTGATTTTGATAGTTCCGGTTTCAAATGGACTGATTGCGCGGACCCCGAAAACAGCACTTTAAGTTTTTTACGCCTGGGGCAAAACACCGAAGAGTTCATTATGGCAGTTTTTAACTTCACTCCTGTCCCGCGTTTTAGTTACCGCATCGGCTGCCCTGGTGAGGGCGTATGGAAGGAAATCTTAAATAGTGATGCCAGAGAATACGGCGGAGAAGGATACGGCAACTATGGTTCAGCCAATGCTGAACCCATTCCTTTCCATACCTTTCCAGCATCATTAAGACTGACACTGCCCCCGCTGGGAGCCTTGTTCCTGAAACCTGAACTAATTCTCCCTAAAAGATGAATCTCAAGATTCTGTACTGGTCTCAGGACTGACATTGGATATAGCGCCGGAGATTGACCGGCTATCACCAGGAAAATAACTTTACGGTTTGATGACTGGAGACGGGGACAATATTCCAGGGCCGTTTGAAATTCAAATGAAGAGGGCTGTATAGAATCTAACAGCCCTCTTTTTAGCACAGCATTGATATTTTTTCAGTAATTATTTTTCCGTGACATAACCTTCACCGCTGATAATTTTCTGAGCCGCATCGCTCTGGCAAAAATCCAGGAAAGCCTTAACCACTCCGGTGGGTTCATTCTTGGTCAGGAAATTCAGAGGTCTGACGATAGGGTATTTGCCGTTTTTGGCGTTTTCAACTGTTGCCGCAACACCGTCAACTGACAAAGCTTTCAGGGTATTATCCACGTAACCAAAGGAGTCAAAGCTGATGGCCTGGGAATTTCTTTTCACCACCTGCGCAATCGCTCCGCTGGAAGATTGCAGAATGGCGTTTTTAGCAATGGTTTCCTTGCCCATGACCATTTCCTGGAATGCGGTGCGGGTGCCTGAGCCCTCTTCACGAGCGACCACATGAATTGTCTTGTCCGGTCCGCCCACTTCCTTCCAGTTAGTAATTTTGCCTGAGAAGATATCCACAATTTGGGACCTGGTCAGATCATTCACAGGATTGGATGGATGTACTATGATGGCAATTCCGTCTCGTGCCAGAGTAAAAATTTTTAAGGCTGGCTCACTTGAGGTCAACTCACGAGATGCAGCCCCAATATCTACTGTACCTTGATCGACAGCTTTGATACCCACAGAGGTTCCTCCGCCCTGAACAATTATCTTGACTTTGGGGTTGGCTGCCATGAAGGCATTCGCCAGTTTTTCAGCCAGAGGTTGCACGGTGGTGGAACCTGAGGTTGTGATCGTCCCGGTAAGTTCAACAATTGCAGGATTTGCAGACGGAGTTGTTTTGGCGTCACTGACCGGCAAAATAGTTGGATTAGCCGGAGCAGCAGCGGCTGTTGGGGCAACCGGGTTTTTGGTGGTGGCAGTTTCTCCGCAGCCGGCTGTCACAAAACTTAGCACCAGAAGACCAAACACCAACATTAACCAGATAGATTTCTTTTGGATTGTCATCGTTGAAAGTGTCCTCCTGTTGTTTTTCACTATTTGACTCTCACTTCCAATCATAACTAACGAACTTTAAGAGTGGTTTAAGGCTGTGTTAATGGAATGTTAAATTTAGTCAAACGGCTACACAACCGGTAACAAAAGCATTTGAGGAATGATGCGTTCACATCCGCCGGCGAAAGAAAAACCAATGACGGATCGCCAGTCTGAACGCTGACCCGGCACTGGACCATAATCGCCATTGCCGTAACCTCCAGTACAGGTGTTTTTAACTCACGATCACTTGAGCTGGATCAATTGAGAGAGTAATGGTTGAGGCGGAAAACAACAATCCTGATGTTATCTAGGCCTAATGTACTATAGCGTTTAATGAAAATGCCATGCTAAAATTTATGGGTAACCTTTATGAGGATGGATGATGGATTATGATTCACTATATTCGGCTAT
>DAOUAU010000151.1:0-8209 GCA_034433195.1 Dehalococcoidales bacterium | reverse complement strand
AGTAATCAGTTTCACCATGACCTCCTGATTTAGTTCTACACCCAACCCGGGACCTTGCGGAGGATATAGATAACCGTCCTGGTAACGTGGTACAACCACTGCCAAATCATCTTTAATGGGTGGATTCACGGTATCTGCGCGGTTGTAAAGATTAAGCGGACCGATGGATTCTTGTTCGCTGCGCCCCATCCATTCTGTAGCTGCCAGGAAATGAGCTTCGACGGCGGCTCCGATTCCTGAATTGATCATGCAGCCGCACATTACTATTAAGTCAGCCGCCTGCGCCACTGAAACCCATTTTTGAGATTTTAAAATACCTCCGGCTTTAGGGACTTTTAAAAAAAAGCCGTCAACAGCTTCCATTTGAATCAACTTTATCAAATCATTTAGTTCAACTGCGGACTCGTCGGCGCAAATGGGGATGTTTATCTTTTTACGCAGCCGCGCCAATCCGGCGAAATCCCAGCGCGGTACCGGTTGTTCAACCATAAAGATATTATGTTTTTCCATTTTTTTGAGGGTATCAAGGGCCTGGTTATAGTGCCATCCGCCATTGGCGTCAATCATTATCTTGCTCTGACTACCTACCGCCGCCCGAAGTGCGCCCACCAAATCGGCATCTTCCTCTGCACTGCGTAAACCCACTTTTAATTTAAAACTTTTATAACCGGCCGCGGCCAGTCTTTTCCCTTCCGCAGCCACAATTTCGGGAGTATCTGAAGACATAACAAAACATAATGGTATTTTTTCATTGGAGAGACCTCCCAGCAATTCATAAACCGGCACACCCAGAGCTTTGCTTTTTAAATCATGTAACGCATAATCAATCACCGCCCGCGCTTGATTATTGCCTTTGACGGATCGGTCCATACGAGCTACAATTTTTTCGATTTTGAAGGGGTCCTCACCCAATAATATTTGCGAACCGAATACAGCGTTGATATTGTGCATGATAGAATCCTGGCTCTCTCCCATATACCATGAAGAGGTGCCTCCGGTTTCACATATACCGGTCACTCCGGCGTCAGTGTGGATTTTGACCACCACTACATCAGAAGCATACTCAGCTCCCCAGGACATTATCATCGGTTTTGCAAATTTTAGAGAAACCGGAAAACACTCAATTTGTGTGATTTTCACTGTAAACTCCTTTTAATTCCTGGTATTCACTCAAATAATCCTGGAGGTATCAGTAATGCTTTATTTACCACTATCTACTCATCAGCCCGGCTAATTCCAACATCCTGTTAAAGAATTTTTGACCGGGTAGTCCCAGGTTTTCCGTGTAGTCCACGGCTGCCCGCCGCTGCGGCTGCATGGCCTCTAACCAGCGGAATTGCTCAGAAGCTGAAAGCCGGATGATTTCGCCCTTTTCCTGAAAATAATCCAGGGCGTCCTTCAGCACACTGTCCGATTCAAGGCCGCTCTGCCTGGCAACCCAACAATCCGCACCGGCAGGCCCCAGCAAATCAATCACTCCCCTGACATCCTCTGGCAGTTTATTCCAGGAGTCCCATTTGAAATAAATACGCATGGGGTGCATGGTAATGGAGAGGTCTCCGGCGATGGTGCAATAAGGCGCCCCTTTTTCTGCCAATTTGAACATTTTGCCCGGAAGCAGACCCAATACTGCAGCATCCAACTCCCCGGATTCCAATTGAGGGGCAATATCCAGATAATCCACATGTACCGGTTTAGCTCCCAGCAATTCCATAAAGCGGTCAATTGGCAGTAAAGAACGGATACGGGCTCCCCGCAAATCTTCGAGTTCACGTACCGGTCCCCATTGTTGACCGGAGAAGATTGCCATTAACGCTCCGGTACTCAAGCCGACTACTTTAACATCACCAAGTTCCATTTGCAATTCGGAAAATTCGGAATAAAGCTGGCTGATAACCCGGCTGCCCACCCTCGCGCTGGGAAAAATCAGAGGAATCTGAATCAAATCCAATAAAGGATATTGACCGCCTCCGGCCGGAACATCCCGAACCACATCCGCTCGCCGGGTAACCTGCGGTCCGCCCCCATTAAACATGGTGAAGTGCACTCCACCATGGCTTCGCAGTTCAACTTCATTAATCCAATGTTCCGCAATTTTTACTCCATGATCATGCATATCATGAAAAATCATATCAATCGATTGTTTCGGTTGGTTACTGGATTGAAAGTCTCTCTCCATCCGCCGTGACCGCCTTTCACAAATCAAAGAGAACTTAAATCAGGTTGCGGTTATCTCCAACCGCACACGGGCACTGCCATATAACGGATAATTCAGTTTACATTTTTTACTACCCGCTCCCGTGAAAAAGGAGCGGGTAGGTGCCAGAAACGTTTTTTATCCCCAAAAATCCCTGGCTATATCATTCAATCCTAATTCCTCCAGCTTCTGACGGCTGGGTTTTGCGTTCTTGAAATCCCATTCCATTTCAGTCAGGTATTCACGGTCCATGACTGGCTCGTCCACGGTAATTCCGGCGGTGGGGCCGGTTTTCAAAGGCGGATTACCCATAATGCGGCCGGGCACCTGATACTCCAACGGATTAAGCCCTTCACGAATATTGAAAGCCTGTCTCAGGTTTCCAATTCTTTCTCCGGTTTTAAGTAATTCTTCGAGGGTGACATCCCAACCGGTAATGGCCTGCAAGAATTCGGTCAGCACCTCAGCTTTGGGTAATCCTCCAAAGAGCATGCTGCACATCCCGGCGCAGTTCATAAAGTGGGTGTAGCTGCTTCCCGCTTTATGCGCCTTGCCGCGGCCGTACATTGATTTGGGATCAAATTTGGGTAAAACACCGGCCGGCGGCATTTGGGGACCCTGAGTGTGGCGGGCAGGTGTAGCGTCCATGCGGTATGTAATTCCCCAGGCATAACCTAATTTTGGATCATGCGCCGCCACTTCCTGTCCGGCGATGTGCATGGCATATTTTTCCGCGCCCCGGCCAATTTTTTTGGCCGCCACTTGAACTCCGTCAGCCAAAATATGACCAAATCCCTCTCGTTTGGCCAGTTTTTCCAGCATCGTTATCATCGATTGATGATTACCCCAGTTCATCGGAATGCCACCAGTATCTTCTTTGCTGATCAATCCGTTTTCATAGCACTCCATGGCAAAAGCCATAGCCGCGCCGGCTGAAATGGTGTCCAGACCATACGAGTTACATAAGTCATTGGCCATAATGATGGAATCAAGATCATTATTCAAACAGTTAGAGCCAAACATCGCCAGTGTCTCATATTCCGGTTTATGCACTCCGGCGGCGTATTTGTATTCTCCTTCTCCGGCTTTCATGTGTCCGCCGCATCCGATGGGGCAACGGTAACAGGCATTTTGGATTGTACTTTTTGCATTATCAGGTTGATATTAAGCGGTTCAGCATTGGGAAAATCAACAATACCCACTCCACCCCAGTTTTTAACCGGTGAATCACCACTATGTGCGGCGCGCATCGCTAAAGCCGCCGTACCAAATTCTTTCAGCATATTAATTGGCCCGCCAATGGTTGGAAGGTACTTTTTCCTGACTTCAGCGGCCAGAGTTTCATCAAACAGAGGAACCTTCTGGTTGCCTTTGACGGCAATAGCTTTGAGTTTTTTAGAACCCATCACTGCGCCCAATCCGGAACGTCCGGCTGCCCGTCCTTTATTATTCATAACACATGAAATCAAGGCCAGTTTTTCACCGGCCGGTCCGATACAGGCCACCTCTGTCTCTTTGCCGTGTTTGGCTTTTAAAATATCTTCGGTCACCGCGCTATCTTTGCCCCAAATCTCCTCAGCGTTTTTAATTTCAGCCTTTCCTTCATCAATCAGCAAATAAACCGGTTTATCAGACTTTCCGCTGAAATACACAGCGTCAAACCCGGCAAACTTCAGGTGCGGTCCAAAACTGCCGCCTGAGTTAGCATCTCCCCAGCCTCCGGTTAAGGGCGATTTCGCGAATACCGTGTAGCGTGAAGCTGATATCATCGGAGTCCCACTGAAAACACCGGTGCCAAACCCGATGATATTTTCCGGTCCCAGCGGATCGGCTCCGGCCTTCATGCGCGAATACAGTTCACGGGCTCCGAAGCCGTATCCACCAATAAAGTTGCGGCAATATTGGTCCGTCAAAATTTCTTCTTTAATAATCCGGTTGGTCAAATCTACCCATAGTACTTTCCCGATAAATCCATACACCATAACGCAAACCTCCTCTGGAAAATTTTTCAGTATCAAGACTAAGCAGTCTGCTATCGTTAATGTTCCATTGCTTGAATAGTGTAAATTGGCGCTGACGGGTTGTCAAAGGGACTGCTGATACCAGGTAATCATAAGCCGCTACTATCACCCGGGTGAAGACTCTGACCTGTTTTTAGATGATATCTCCGTTTTGCCAAACAGATCAAATATCTTTCAGGATTTCTGTCTTCTTCTTTCCGCCTATCCGTTAGCGTAGGATTTGCCCTGTCCGGTAGCAAAATGGAATACCGGGCGGGTTATTTTTAAAATATTGAGCGGGCAATGTTTGATCCCTTTTGGAATAAATGCCATGAATGTTTGATTCATCAAATTGCGCTCGCCATCGATATAAAATTCAATTTCCGCGCCAAGGTCATTCAGATCCTGGGGATCGGTACCGAAGAAACCTATGACTTCATCATAATCATGGGTGTGAGGTTCCGGACTGCCCTTATCTTCTTTATCCGTCGGCCAAAACCAGACACATTCGACGTAGAATGCCCCTTTGATGACCTCATTGTCCAGATACATTACCCGCGTGCTGGTTTCGGAAGACAGGTTGCCGCCCCATTTGGGCACTACTAAATTCTTTTTGGGTTGAGTTACCACATATCGGCCGTGTTTAAATTCTGCCATCTTCACTGCATCCTTCCGGTTTAACCATTTTTATATCTTGATGTTCCTGGCTTACATTATTACTGCTATTATAACAACTTTACATACAATCACAAAAATATATCTCAAATTTTTTGTTTTCAGTTGATATCAGTGCAATATAATGAAGATGAAGGGTTGAAAGGCATTGCAGTTTGGTGGATCAAATATATGCCCAAAACGGTCTATTGCAGGCGAATCTTTGCATTATGGCGGAATGAGAGGTAAATATGATGGCAACGACCATTGAAAAGCATCTGGCAGAACAAGCCCCCGCCTTCAAACGGGTGGACAGCCGGGGCCGAACGGTCCAGCTCTCCGATTACCGGGATAAATTGAACCTGGTCATTGTTTTTAACCGTGGATTTGGCTGACCTTATGCGCGCAAGCACATGGCCAGTTTGCGCCATGATTATCAAAATTTTTCAGATTTACAAGCCGAGATTATCGTCTTCGGACCTGAAAAAGAATCCGATTTTCAGGACTACTGGCACCAACATGACATGCCTTTCCCAGGCATTGCGGATCCCCGGCACATCACCGCCAAACGATACGGTCAGGAAGTAAAGATACTCAAACTGGGACGCATGCCGGCGCTGTTCGTCATCGATAGGCAAGGATTAATCCGTTTCAGGCATCTGGGCCAGTCCATGAGTGACATACCTGATAACAAAGTAATCCTGGATTTGTTGAAGTCTTTGAACCGGGAACAAAATTCCCTCAAAAAATAACGCACTTTCATCGTCGGGCTGAAAAAACCCAAAGGACCCGAAGGTCGGTGCAAATAGCTTGATTTGAAGCCAGCTGACGCCTATCCGCCGTCCATAGAGTGTTTTTCTTTCACAGTGAAATACTGAGCCGGGTTTTGCATATATTCAAAATAATCCTGCAACAAGGTATGGTGTATTCTCTCTTCTTTGGCTAGCGCTTCATAATATTTCTTTTCAGCAGGAAAAATCGCTTTTTCAGCCCGCCCCAGGTAAAAATCACGGGTTTTATTTTCCATTTTCATGGCGGTTTGCACGGATTCTAATTCGGTTTTGGTGAATTGAGCGTTTTTGGAAGCTTCAGCAAAAATGGTTTTATGACTGCCGATATGCCGCTCCACCTTTACCTCCGGCCAACTTTTTTGTTCCGCGATAGCTGTATATATTTTTTCAAATTTTTGACGGTGGATATCTTCTTCAGCGGCCAGAGATCGAAAAAGCTTTTTCCCCATATCATTTGCAGTGCCCTGGCCCATTTTTTGATAGTACTCTTTACCATCTATCTCTAATTTGATAGCTGCTTTCAAAGCTGCCACGGTTAATGCTTGTTCGTTAGCCAAAACACACCTCCAAAAATTTTCTCATGAACGATATATTTTCATTATAGCAATCAAGACTCCAAAAAGTACCGGCACTGGTTTTCCCCTGGACTTGGTATTCACAGCTAAACATCTTTTATATGCCTGCAATTGGACGAACACTACATAATTAAGTTATAATAACGACATCCCGAAAGGAAAGGTAAAATGCCCGCATTGTATGTAGTGGCCACCCCCATAGGCAATCTGGAAGACATCAGTCAGCGCGCTATCCGCATTCTGAAAGAGGTTAAACTGATAGCGGCTGAGGATACGCGTAAAACCCGCAAGTTGCTTACCGCTTATCAAATTAAAACCCCCGTCACCAGTTATCATGACCATAATAAATTAACCAAATTAGAGTATATTTTAGGCCGTTTAGATCAAGATGATGTAGCATTGGTATCAGATGCCGGCATGCCTGGAATATCTGACCCCGGGTACGAATTGCTCTCTGTTTTGAGTTCAAAAAATATACCCATTATCGCGGTACCCGGGCCTTCCGCCCTGATATCGGCGGTGGTAATTTCGGGACTGCCGACTGATCGCTTCCTCTATCTGGGATTTGTACCTCACAAAAGCAGCGAAAGAAAAAAGTTTCTGAAATCCAATTCCAACGAGAAAGCCACGCTGGTACTCTTTGAATCTCCCCACAGAATCACCGAATCACTTAAGGACATGCTTGAAATATTAGGTAACCGCCGCATTGCAGTCTGCCGGGAATTAACCAAAATCCACGAGGAAGTATTTCGGGGAACCATACTGCAAGCCATCGACCGTTTTCGTGAACCCCGCGGCGAATTCACCCTGGTGGTGGAAGGCAACACCGAGAGCACCCCCAAACCTGAACCTGCCGATATTGAAAAACAACTAAGAGCCATGCGACAATCCGGTTTAACAGGTAAAAAAGCTACCTCTGAACTGGCAGCCAGGACCGGCCTTTCGCGAAAAGAGCTCTATCAAACATGGCTAAATATAAAGTAAAACAACCCTGAACGCTGAAACGACAGGAAAAGGAGTAATTCCATGCGGCGCGGATGTATTTCGCTGGGAAATATTAAGTGTGATGAGTGTCACCGTACCATTCTTTACCCCGAACGTTACCTCTCAATTGAAATTGATAGTGCCAAAAACCAGACCTGGTGTATGAATTGTTGTCTGGATAAAGGTTTGGCTAAGCCGGAATCGGACAAAGCCGGCGCAGAAATTCTTTTCGACTTGAGTATGGAGTAATCTTCACTGTATTATTAGTTTTGGATCTTTGAGTTTTGCCGGGAATCAAGCTTCGCCTGAATTACCAATTTAGCAGTCAGGGTTGGCAAGGTTTAATTTACCCCAAAAACTTTCGGCTGTGTAGTGTTTATTCCAGGAGCAATTGAATGCCAGAAAAAATCTTTATAGGTGTGGCCTGGCCTTATGCCAGTGGACCGCGCCATCTGGGGCATATTGCCGGGGCTTATTTACCGGCAGACATTTTTGCCCGGTTCCATCGCACCAAAGGAAATGAAGTCCTGATGGTTTCCGGAGCCGATGAACACGGCACTCCCATCACTATTAAAGCTGAACAAGAAGGTAAAACACCGGCCGAAGTAGCCTCGTATTACCGCAACCAATTCAACCTGACCTTCCAGCAAATGGGCATCTCTTTTGACCTTTTCACCCACACTAACACTGAAAATCATACCAGAGTGACCCAGGACTTTTTTCTGAAACTTCTGGATAAAGGTTATATTTACAAGGATCAGGTATTACAAGCCTTGTGCCCCAGATGCCAGCGCTATTTAACTGATCGCTACATCGAAGGCACCTGTCCTCTGTGCGGCTTCACGGATGCCCGCGGAGATCAATGCGACCAGTGCGGGAAGCCGATGAATCCGGTGGATTTGCAGCACCCGCATTGTAAATTGTGCGCCGGAAGCCCGGAATTTAAAAATTCCGAGCATTTCTTTCTAAAGCTCAGCCTCTTCCAGGATCAGCTCAGGGATTGGGTCA
>DAOUAU010000150.1:0-1999 GCA_034433195.1 Dehalococcoidales bacterium | reverse complement strand
GAAGCCTTCAGGATCATTTGCCTGATTTCTTCCACTGTCTCAACTCGTTTCTTTTTGGTATCCACACAACCCAGTCCCAATTTTTTTTCTGAAGCGGCCAGAGGTTTATACTGAAAAAGTGACTGGTTATCTTCCCCTTTAAAACCATGAGACAGCAAACTAACGCCCTGCAAGTTCAGAAGATTGTCAATCACAGGTGCTACTCTGCCGCAAACGTGCAGAGCTACCGGCACTTTTAGCTGGATGGCGATGCTTTCAATGGCTTTTTTGGCAATATCCATCGGCGCCCCCACTGAAAGATAGGGTTCATCTATTTGTATCCAGGCGGCGCCCTGTTTGACCATAGCCTGAGCTATTTCAAGCAACGCACGGGCAGTATCCAGATAGACCCGTTCATCATGGTACCCCTTATAAAAAGACTTGATTCTGGAGGCAAACACCAGCGTCACCGGACCGGTCACTATACCTTTAACACTGGGCGCCAGAGTCTGAGCCAAAGCTAGATCTGAGACAAAGACATCTGCTTGGCCGTGCCCGATCTGGCCTCTGATGACACTTTTACCGTCAAAGTGATAGCCGTCAATGGCGCGCGCGAAATATTCAATCATATCACAGCGGGTTTGGCCGTCACTCACTAAATCGATCCCGGCTTCCAACTGGTCATTGACCGCCCATTTGATAGCGTCTGCGCCCAATTCCTGATATCTTAACGGATAGCTGCCAATCACAGTCGTAATCATAGCTCTCATTTTAAATCAAAAAAGCGAAGAAAGGAAATCAATATATTTGTATCACTTTACTTACACTATATTCTCAGGCATAATCCATTATGAATACTTGAAGAATTGCAGATGACTAAAGCCGGTTAGTGAAAAAATAGCTGGTCAGGAGTATATATACATGGAAACGGAGAACAAGCACGGAAACAAAAAAAAGACGGTTTCTACCCATCAAGCCACAGAGGAATTCGGGAAATATTGCCGGGTAATTAAGGATTTTCCCAAACCCGGCATCTCGTTTAAAGATATCACCCCATTGTTGTTAGACGGACAGGCTTTTCATCGTGTCATAAAAAAGTTGTGCGCGCAATTCCTGGAAAAAGTGGATATTGTGGTGTGTATTGAAGCCAGGGGCTTTCTGATTGGCGCACCGATGGCTTTTTGTTTGAAGTGCGGGCTGATACCCGTCAGAAAAAAAGGCAAGCTGCCCAGTAAAACCCTCAAAGCCAGTTATGATCTGGAATACGGCTCTGACACTCTGGAAATCCATGCCGATGCCATTCAACCGGGACAAAATATTTTGATAGTGGATGATGTCTTGGCCACCGGCGGCACTGCCAGATCAGTGGTCAATCTGGTGCGTGAAATGAAAGGAAATGTGGTAGGATGCGTATTTTTAGGGGAATTGACTGATCTTCAGGGCAGGATCAAAATAGACGCGCCCATTTATTCATTAATCAAGTTTTAGGGTAAGTTTTCTCTGGTATGGCAAGCTGCATCGCTCTTTGCTTGAAAAAGATATAGCCGGAGACTACCGTCGACAGGGTTTCACTGCAAAGGCAGAGCACACAGACGGGAAGGCCTTATGCCACAGAAGTCGGTTGTTCCGCCTGTAATTCATGTCACTGTTCAGCATAACCGGTTACCCAGTCGGGACGCTCGTGCTGCAGCAGTTACCATCATTCGGCTTATTTGAGCTTGCTGACCGAACTGGGCATGGTACCATCGATATGAATCTTGCCGTTATAGATACTGGCATTTTGAATCGATAGTCCCGGGATATTTTTTTGGACCGATTGAAAGAAGCTGTTGATTTCTCCTTCGTATTGATTGACCTGGTCTGTTGAGATGGATAATCTACCGGCTTTGATGTTGGCGGCATTAAAATTCAACTGTCCGTTAACTACCTCCACCGAACCTTTGACATATACCGGTACTTCTTTTAAACCAGCTTTACCGATATCAGAGATGACTTTTTTAACCCGGTCATCAGTTAGAGT
>DAOUAU010000149.1:0-1690 GCA_034433195.1 Dehalococcoidales bacterium | reverse complement strand
ACAGTAAATAACACTCTTGACGGTAAACAGATTTGCAAGGCCAGGCCTTGCAAATAGCTTAAAAAAAAGAGGCTGGGATTTCCCAGCCTCTTTGGAAACACCATCAAATCCGGACTATGCTTTCAGTTCATCCTTAGGGGTTTCCGGTTTAATCACCAGTGGGGGATTCAATTGGGGATTAGCGTTCAATATTCCGGAGAACGCTTTTAACAATTCGATAGGCAGCGGGAAGATGATAGTATTGGTTTTTTCATTGGCGATTTCGGTTAATGTCTGCAAATAACGCAACTGCAAGGTGGTGGGTTCGCGGGAGATAATGGCGCCAGCCTGAGCCAGTCTTTCGGAAGCCTGGAATTCACCGTCAGCATGGATGATTTTAGCGCGTCTTTCACGTTCGGCTTCAGCCTGAGAGGCCATTGAGCGGCGCATGTTTTCCGGCAATTCAACGTCTTTGATTTCCACAGTGCTGACTTTGACACCCCATGGGCCGGTGTGTTCATCAATGATTTTTTGCAAGACCTGATTGAGTTTCTCACGGGACGCCAGGAGTTCATCCAATTCGGATTGACCCAGGACATTTCTCAATGTAGTTTGAGAAATCTGAGAGGTAGCGCGGATATGGTCCAGCACCTTTACTACTGAACTCTGGGGATCAACTACCCTGAAGTAGACTACGGCATTTACTTTAACGGTGACGTTGTCTTTGGTGATGATATCCTGAGGCGGGACATCCATGGTGACTACGCGCAGATCGACTCTAACCATGCGGTCAATGATCGGTATGATGAAGAAGATGCCGGGTCCTTTGGCTCCGGTTAGTCTACCCAACCGGAAGATTACCCCACGTTCGTATTCATTGACAATTTTAATGGAAGTGCTGAGCAGGATTAAAGCTACGACACCGATGATAATCCAAACAATAAAATCCATTCTCTACTCCTTTATTTTAATTTTGACAGTAAGCGTCAGGCCTTTAACTTCAGAAACAATCACTTCCTGACCGGCTTCGATTATACCGGATAGCGATAGCGCATTCCATAACTCACCTTCGATAAAAACTACCCCACGGGGATTGAGAGTCTCCCTGACCACAGCGTTACGGCCTTTCAGGTCCTCTTTACCGGTAGTGGTCTTCTGGCTATAAGTCCTGAGAACTAAAGCAATGACCACCGCAATCAGGCCAATGCTTATGAAAATCAATACACCGGTTAATAACCAACTGCTTTGAGACATGGTAAGCCTCCCCTGGCATAAGCTATAATTGGTAAGTTGATTATATAGAGGCACAAGGGAGAAGTCAAAAACCAGAAACAAATAATTAGCCTGAACACAACGGTTAATTGTATTAAATCATAGATGGGCAAAAAATGCCAGCCTGTTTTTACGCAGTCAGTTTTGGTTGATTAAGGGAATCAGGAGAGATGTTTATGGAGAACACCATTGAAGGCCGCAATCCGGTTCTGGAAGCGCTGCGTTCCGGACGCACAATCGGGAAAATAATACTGCTGAAGAACATTGACCGGCACGGTGTAATTGCCGAAATCCTCCATCTGGCGGAATCCCGCGGTATCCAGGTGGAATACCTCGATAGAGCGGGCATCGATCGATTGGCAGAGACCGCAGCCAATCAGGGTGTGATCGCGCTGGCGGCGCCGAAGGGTTATGTTGAATTGGAAGAATTGCTTAGAAT
>DAOUAU010000148.1:0-9987 GCA_034433195.1 Dehalococcoidales bacterium | reverse complement strand
CAATGATGGTACCTTTGGTGATGATACGTCATCCACGCCAGCTTTCACCGTAGGCCCGGTGATCGGAACTGTGTATAATGTTGGCCTGAAGGTAATTGATACTTTCGGGGCTTACCACATCGGGCGTACTTCCATCACCGTGATAGCTAACAGAGCGCCTTCTGCTGATGCCGGTACTGACCAGATTGTAGAGCAAAGCGGGCCTGCCGGAGCCAGCGTTACACTGGCCGGTTCTGGCTCTGATCCGGATGGTGATGCGCTCACTTTCTCCTGGTCCTGGGCTGGCGGTGGTTCAGCGACCGGACCAACGCCCACGGTCGACCTGCCAGCCGGGACTACCACTTTAACTCTGACGGTTACGGATACAGACAGCGCCACCGGCACGGATTCCGTTGATATCACTATCCTTGATACTATCGCTCCGGTAGTCACTCCTCCTCCGGATGTAACCGTTACAGTAGGCAGCGCTCCGACTGCTGTAGCTATAGGCACTGCTTCCGCATCAGACGCGGTAGGAGTAACTTCTCTAATCAATAATGCTCCAGCCACTTTCCCGGCCGGTGTTACCACTATCACCTGGACGGCTCAAGACGCCGCCGGCAATACCGGAACAGCCACCCAGAAAATCACGGTATTGCTTTCTTCAGCTCCTTCTCAACCCAAAACCGCCCGCCAGAACTTCAGGTTTGACAGTGTTGCTAGCGTCCCGGGTTATCTGATGGAAAAGGCCAATGGGCCCGGAGATAACGGCCAAAGCGGCTCAGTGAGCATTGCAGCCGGTGGCTCAGCCATCTGGATAGCTGATCAGGCCGCTGCCGCTGATGTCACTTTTACCGGCGGAAGCTGGCCTTTTACCATAGCTACGGATAGTGACTGGGGAACAAATGGGAGCAATTGTGATGTAGAGGTTGGACAGTGGGACGGAAGTGTATTTAGCCCTCTGGTAGCGAAACACAAAGGTACTTCATTTGCCACTTCCGGAATGCAGCAAGTCCTTATCGCCAATGCTCAAACTGGCGCAGTAACCATCGACAATGGTAAATGGTTAGCCGTGAGAATCACCAACAATGATACCCAGAGTCATATTATTCATACCGGTATGGGCAAATATGGATCTTCAGTTTCATCGCCTGAAACTGATCCGGGATATCCTCTGCCTGAATTAGCCACCGCTATTTTGCTGGGCGCCGGTGTGCTGGGTCTGGGTGGATTCATCCTGTTCCGCAGAAGAAAGGCCTCTCACATCTAAACCTCAACGAAAGTCTCCGGCTGGCACTTAGCCAACCGGAGACTATTTTTTGTCCATTTTTTCATGCGGGTCACGCCTGCAACTTTTTTGACGTTGACTGACCGCAGTGTCCCATCAGAACATCAAGCCTGCTTTAAGTTCAGACTAAAAGCAACAACTGCTGGAAAAAACAGAGGCGACATCACCCCAGGCTTCTCAATTTGTGACATTGATTGCAGGCTTTGCTATAATTAACCAATACTGAAGATCAGGGGTTTTTACAGTGGCAGTTAACGGGAATCTAAGGGTCGAAGAAATCCCGCTGGGACATCCCCGCATCAAGGATTTTGCTGTATTTCCCTGGAAGCTCTACCGCCATGACCCTCTCTGGACCCCGCCTCTGATGGGCGACCTCTTAGGCAACCGGCTTTTCGGCCTGACCGGTCTGTTAACATCTCAACACCCCTATCACAAACACGCTGATGTCACTCATTTTCTAGCTTCTCGTGATCATCAGACAGTTGGCCGGATCTCCGCGGCCGTGAACCATCGTTTTAATGCCCATTACCAGTGCAGTGTGGGCTTTTTCGGCTTTTTTGAAGTCATTGATGATTATTCCGTGGCAGCGGCATTGCTGGATAAAGCCCGTGACTGGTTGAAGTCAAAAGACATGGCCGTGATGCGCGGTCCGGGCGAATACTCCAATGCCACTCATGAACGGCAGGGAATTCTGATTGAGGGTTACGATTATCCGCCTACTATAGAATTGACTCACAACCCGCCATACTACCAGAAATTCCTGGAAAGATACGGTCTGCAAAAAGCTAAAGATTATTATGCCTATTTGATGGATGTCCAGACGCCTCCGCCGGAAAGACTGGCGGACATGGCTAAAATATTCCAGAAACGGCGCCAGATTGAAACTCGTCAACTGGTGATGAAAAAACTGAAAGAAGAAGTACGGCTGGTAATACAGATCTATAATGACTGCTGGTCCAAAAACTGGGGTTTTTTGCCGGTCACCGAGGATGAAGCGGATGCTGTGGCCGATTCCCTCAAATTAGTGGTTGATCCCGGCCTGGTCCGTTTTGCTTTCATTAAGGGCATACCGGCGGCCGTCATGGGGGCCTTCCCGGATCCATATTACCCTATGAAACCCCAGCACCGCTGGTATGGTGACAGTGATTATGTGCGCGTGGCGCGTTTACTGCGCATGAAAAAACACATCCCCAGAGTACGTTTAATGTTTTTCGGGGTCCGTCCGGATTACCGTAATTTGGGAATAGACGCTATTTTGTTTAACGAAGTTAAAACCTATGCCATCCGGCAAGGTTATGAAACCTGTGAAGCCTCCCTGCTACTGGAGGACAACCATCTGATATTAAGCCCTTCTGAATTCATGGGCGCCCGGCGTTACAAGACCTGGCGCATCTATGATCTACCGTTATAAAACCTTACCATCCCGGTGATTGAACATTGATAACTTTCATTTGTCTGTTTGACAAAAAGCCGCCGCTGGTCATAATGTAATTACCGGAAGATTTCCATCTCTCCCAGCAAATGATCTATGAAACAACAAGAAGAAAGACAGCCTGCTGCCGTCCCTCGCTATTTCCGTTTTGCCCGCAGCATATACGGTGAAGACCTGCTGGAAAACTTTTTGATTTCAGCGGTGGGAGCGGTGCTGCTGGTGCGTTTATTCTTGTCCGTAACAGGCTATCCTCAGTTGGGAGGTGAAAGCCTGCATATAGCCCATATGTTGTGGGGTGGGTTGCTGATGATGGTGGGATTATTTATGGCGCTGGGTTTTTTAAGTCATCCGGCCCATGAGTGGGCAGCAGTTTTGGGTGGGCTCGGCTTTGGCGTCTTTATCGATGAGGTAGGGAAATTCATTACCCGTGACAACAATTATTTTTTTCAACCGACGGTGGCGATTATCTATGTCACTTTCATTCTGATTTATATCTCTATCCGGACTCTCTTCAGCTACCGTCCATTAGCTGATCACGAAAACCTGGCCAATGCTTTTGAGTTGATGAAGCAGGGCAGCATCAACGGGCTGGATAACGAGGATGAGAAGGCGGTTTTAAAAATACTGAACGGCGCAAAACCTGAAGATCCGTTAATTCTGAAATTGAAAGAAATGCTGCCATACATCCACATTGTTCCCTCCCGCAAACCGCACTGGCTGGACCGTTTTAAACACTACGTTGACGGTTATTATCAGATCAGCCTGCGGCGCTGGTGGTTTCCCGGAGCAATAGTGGCTTTTTTTGCATTCACCGGTGTGACAGGGTTTTCGGCGGTTGTCACTGTAATCAGTTTTCCCTGGAATCTGGTTCTGGCCATTGCTGCATCCTTGATTATTTTAGCGTCATTTTTACAGCTTTGGAAAAGCCGCATACCCAACCTGCAGATTCCATTGACAGGAGGAGTGCTGGGAGTGACCATGCTGGTTTTCTGGATAGTTTTTATCAATCCGGCAGAAGCCAGTTTGCCCTTTGCGGATTGGGCTCTTTTCGTTTCATCCAGCATCTCGGTGATACTGATTATTTTCGGTATTGTATTGATGGCTCATTCGCGTTTGCGGGCTTACCAGATGTTTCACCGGGCCATACTGGTATCAATACTATTAACTCTGGTTTTTGCCTTTTATCAATATCAATTTTTTGCCCTCCTGGGGGCCTTCCTGAATATTTTGATATTGATTGCTTTACGGTATATCATCGCTCAGGAAAAAATTAAGAAAAACAGTTGATCCACAGCCGGTGGCGCCGCCATGATCAGCCCGATGCATAGTTTTTCATGGTTTGTGTCAATTGCTGCACAAACAACTCGCCTTCGGCGGGAGAAATTAAAACACTCATTTTTCCTTTACGGGTAATCTCAAGAACATATTTGTTGGAAGTGGTGAAACGGAGTCCGTTGGCGGCAAAAGCCATATCGCCGGGGACCCGCTTCACCAAACGGATATCTTTGAAGGGCAGATTCACGCCAAATGGACCTCCCAAAACGATCTTTAACCGGTCAGCATAAATTTGATAGCTGCGAGGCATGATAATATAAAACAAAACTGCGTCAAATAAAGTCACAGCAAACATCACCAGCGAAGCCAATCTGTCAATGGTGAGAAACACCAGACCAATAATAAAGGTTAAGCCCAGAATGCTTCCCAGCAGCCATTTTAACCATGTTACCACCTGAGGGCGGTCTTCAAGAATAAGATTTCCCTGATACATGATTACCCCCTGACCCGAAAAAGCCGGCCACCGGCCTGACGGATTCAATGATTGATTTCAAATATCATATTATATCAATCATCAAGGTTTTCAGTCTAATAGCTCGGCCAGAATCGAATTTGAAACCAGAGCCAGATTGGGGGCCAGGCGGTAAATGCCTCCTTGGCGCAGCAAATGTCCTTTAACGCTCAACTGCTGCAACCGGGAGGCCAGCGCTATCACATTGTGGTCGCCGTATTTTTCGGACATCTGGTTTAAATCCAGTCCTTCTTGCAGCAAACGCAGTCTAAGCATGGCCTCTTCAGCCGCTTTTGCGGGTTTGCTGAGCTTTTCCACCTGCTCTTCTTGTCCGCCGGCCCTGGATAGATAGCAATCCAGGTCAGCCCGGTTCTTGTAGCGTCTCCCGCGGTAATGTGAGGCCGCGGCCGGGCCCAAACCGATGTATTCTCCGCAATGCCAGTAATTCAAATTATGGCGGCACTCAAATCCGGGCAGAGCGAAGTTGGAAATTTCATAATGGATGAATCCTCTTTGCTCCAGCAAATCAACCGCCTGAGTATATAAATCTGCCTGCTCATCATCGGATGGCAGGTCATGCGGCGGATCGTTAGCCAGCGGCGTATGCGCTTCCAGCGCCAGACAGTACATTGAAATATGCGGCAGATTCATCCCGATCAGCGTCTCCAGGGTGGTCATCAAGGACGGCCAGGTTTGCCCCGGAAGGCCCAGTATAACATCGGCGGAGATATTGGCATAACCGGCTTTTTGACACAGTGCAATTTTATCAACGGCCTGGGCGGCGTTATGAATCCGGTTGATTTTTTGCAGTTCCCGGTCAGAGAGAGACTGCACTCCGATAGATATGCGATTAATGTTGTACTTCAGTGTGGTTTGCAGAAAATTTTCGGAGATGGATTCAGGGTTGGCTTCGATAGTGGCTTCGCTGAGCTTTGAGATGCGGTATAATGCGGTTAGTCCGGTCATCAAACGGCCAACTCCGGCTGCGCCCAATAAACTGGGTGTGCCCCCGCCGATAAAGAGCGTATCAAAACGTATCCGTCCGTATTGAGCGGCTTCTTTGAAGAGGGCTTCAAGATACACGTCCAGACAGGCCAGCCGGTCCGGAAGAGAATAGAAGTCACAATAGGCGCATTTGCGGGCGCAGAAAGGAATGTGAATGTACAGGCCTCTATTCATCAGACCCTGCCCTTTTGAATACCGGGACCAGAGCCCGGCCGGCATCTGATTCGGGAGAGGTCCCGTTTGAGTCTGATTCGATTCAGCATTTGAACGCCATAATAACCTTTTTGAACATTTTCCGCTGCATTTTGTATTGTAACATCTTTTGGCAGCTATCCGCAGATCAAGGTTGTGGCCAGGATTGTGACCTGATCATGGTCTACGACATTATCACCAGCCAGATGTCCGGGCAAAAATTGGAAGTTGGAAAGAGGAATCAACAGCGTCACTTAACAGACGAAATAAAACTCTATCACTGCTTCTGATATGGTAGTTATTCTGCTGGATAATAACTGATAGTCTTGTTGACATCCGGGCACATGAGAATCTGCGATTTCGATATGTATCATCCCTTGTAGAAGCCATGGTGTTCATCCCGTCACTTCCTTATTCGAAGTGTCGGGATATCACAAAGCTATTTTGTTAAGTGTTAAACCAATTAGAATCGCTTCTATCTACCGAATAACCCCGATATATAATCTGAATAATCAGGCGAGTATATTTATTAGGCGGCGGAGTCAGATAAAGTGTTGATATCCCACTTTGATTGATACCCAGAGTGAAGTACTGTGAGTATTGAGAGTTCCAGCTAGTGTTGTTTCCGGCATCAAAGCCGGCAAATACCTGTACATACTCGGCCACAGCTGAACCTAAATTCTGCACGGTAACTTTAAGCTCAAGGTATCTGCCTTTTGTAGAAGTTTCCACGGAATGGGTCAATATGGCTACCGGACTCAATGGAAATACCCTGGCTAACCGTCCCCGATATTGCTCCGGAAGCTCACCAATTCCCCAGCCTGAGCCAGTAGTCTCGAGATAGTAATAATGTCTTCCCTGATATTCCCATCGGGTTCCGGGAGTTTTTTCGTTACAACTAATACCTACTCCCAAATGGGATGTGCCATCCGGTAAATCCCCAAACCTGATAAGTATAACATCATACCCCAGAGCTTTAATCAAAGCAGCTGTCAGTATCGCAGTATCTTCACAATCTCCACCGCCATCTACCAGCGTTTCAACCGGATATCTGGGATACTCATCAAAACCGGTGGTAACACTGTCACTGGTGTATTCCAGACTCTGGACGAATGCGGCGGTTAATGAGACTGTATCGAACTCCGAATAACCTGCCTCTTTACCGACGTCACGAATTTTTTCTGCCAGCTTATTAATGTACTGGTCATCTGAAGGGTGTGTCACGTACACGGAGTAATTCCTGGTGGGTGGTCTTGGAAGTCTTTTGTAGTAATCATAGCTGGATTGGTATATCTTCAATTCCCAGGTCCATTCACTCAATCCATATTTCCAGGTATATGTTTTAGTTAAAACAGCATCCTGTGACGGAATGGGTTGAACTGTACTCATCATTTCAAAAACAGGAGTCGGGGTATCATAATTCAAAGTTAAAAGTGGCGAAGTGGCGATCTGCGAATTTGTTGTTGTAGGAGCAGTACTGATTATAGTGGTTAGCGTTGGTGAGGTAGTAGTGACAGGATTAATGACGGCTGAAGTCTGAATCGGTGTAACTTCTGGATGATTACGTGCCGCAAACCCGGTTATGAGCGTGAATGCAAGGATACCAACAGTTGCCGCTCCCACAATATTTTTTATTATGTCGCCAATCATGGATATCATTATAGCAATGACAAGGATTATAGACAAAATGGATTAATTACTGATAAACATTGCTGAAACGGGAGATAAGATACCTAATTTCATCATATTCAATGATACTTGAATAGAAAAGCCTCCCGTTCCGGGAGGCTTTTCAGAGAAATTGATTTAGCGCCAATAATAATCATAAGGGATAGACGGTTTATTTTTTTGATGAAAGCGCCCAGCCAAAGCCGGCGGCCGCCAGCACTTTGAGGATATCTCCGGCTATGAAAGGCAGAAGTCCCATTGACAGAAGCTGATAAAAACTGAAGGTGCCAGGACCTGCTACGTTTAGCCAGAGGTGCAGTTGCAGCAGGCCGGGGCCGAACACCAGGACAAAATCAGCAAATAACATCAATATCAGCAAATTGCGAAAACTTCTGGCCCTGGCATATTTATCCACAAAATATCCCAGGAACAAAGCTGCCAGCAAAAAGCCGATCAGATACCCGCCGGTGGGACCGGCGACGGCGGCTAATCCCCCGGTCCAGCCGTTAAACCATGGCAGGCCGGCCATCCCCAGACCGATGTAGATGGCAATACTGGCCCCACCCCACCATCGGCCCAGCAGAACAGCCGAAAGAAATACCGCAAAAGTTTGACCGGTAACAGGTACCGGAGTCCAGGGTAAGAGCAGGCGTGTTTGGGCTAAAAGTCCGATCAGACCAGCCATGACAAATGCCATGGCCAGCTTCTTGACCCAGCTCAATTCGGATCTCCATTGCCAGGCCTGGTCTCTGGCTGTGCAGTATCTTTCCAGTGCGTTGATTACCATATTATTTCTCCTTAAAAAATATAAGCATCCAATCTAGTTGTAACGATCGCGGAAAGACACATCTCCGCTGATAATTCTGCTTAGATCCCCGTTCTCCCTCCTAACCAGTAAAAAGCCGTCATCATCAATATCCGCCGCCTCACCATCAAATTCATGAGTACCATCGTTCACTTTCACCTGCGAACCAATGGTATTGTTGAGCGCTTTCCATTCATTCCGGAGAGAACTGAATCCGGCCGATAAAAACTGTAGATAGGTTCTTTCGAACTCACTCAGAAAAGAACGCACCAACTGCGCCCGTGACGTGTACAACCCGCACTCATTCATCAGAGAAGTGGCGGCGCCGGTTGTGCGTGGAGGTAAAAGAGAAGCCGGGATATTGACATTTAACCCGATGCCCAGAATAACATAGTTTACGCTATCGATTTCGGCGCTTAACTCCGTAAGAATGCCGCCAACCTTCTTGTTAGCCACCATGATATCATTTGGCCACTTGATCCTGGCTTGCAGCGGAACGCTATTCTGGATAGCTCTGGCCACCGCGATAGCTGTGATCAGGGGGATTTGTACTACCTGGGGAGGCATCAGCCTGGGTCTCAGAATGAGCGAGAGGTAGATCCCGCCAGCCGGCAGAGACAGCCAGTATCTGCCTTTGCGGCCGCGCCCGTTTTTCTGCGTTTCGGCTATTACCACGGTGCCTTCAACCGCTCCTTCTCTGGCCAGCCCTGCGGCAATATCCTGTGTGGAAGAGACTTCATCAAAGTGTTTGACCACCTTTCCCATAATCTGTGTGTCAAGGCCAGAAGCAATCTCGCCGGCTAAAAGAAGATCAGTGCCTTTGATGAAGGAGTATCCCGTCTTCGTAGAAGATTCAATTTGATATCCCAGACTACGGAGTTCATTAATATGCTTCCAAACGGCTGTTCTGGAGATGTTTAACCGTCTCCCCAGTTCTTCTCCGGAGATATGTTTTTCCTGCTGCAAGGTCTTCAGAATCAATTCTCTCATACAGACATATTAACCAATGTACCGGTTAATGTCAACCACTTTTTTCTAATAGGTTGACATATATTTGCATGACGAAATTGTTAAGGCCAGGCCTTAATTTACCTTTGCTCTTATGCTTTCGGCCAGGCCAGAACTGGTCGTCCGGATGAAGATTCAGATTGAAAAGAAGCACATAATAGAACTACAGTAAAAAGGAGGAAGTCCAATGGCTAGCCGCGATTTTAATTTTGCCGGATTTACCCGGGTCAATATCAGATTTGCTGTGGAGACCGAGATCATTCGTTCTGAAGGATATAGAGTAACTGTTTCAGGCAGTGATAGTTTGATGGAAAACCTGGATGTCCATCAAGAGGGAGATTTTTTAGTGGTCGGCTATCATTTGAATTTTGTCAGCCTGATTACCGCTCCTTTTAGCCACGGTCTGGTCACCATTTATATGCCGGATATTCAGGAATTGCGAATAACCGGGGCGGCCCGCGGTGTTCTTAAGGGTTTCAATTCGGATAAGGACTTCAGGCTGAATATTTCCGGAGCCGGCCAGGTGGAATTTTCTGATTTTGCGGCTGGTAATATGCGATGGGAACTCTCCGGAGCCAGCCGGATTAACGGTCAGATCACACTGAGAGGCGATGCCGATATCAAATCAAGCGGAGCCAGTCACATTGCTTTGAAAGGCCTGGTCAGGGATATTTCTCTGGACGCGGCTGGTGCCAGTCAGATTGACCTGCAGGATTTCACGGCACGCAACGCTAAAATCCGGCTAACCGGAGCCAGCCGCTCCAACCTTAACCTGAACGGCCAGCTGGATCTTGATCTAAGCGGGGCTTCCAAACTGGAGTATG
>DAOUAU010000147.1:0-4513 GCA_034433195.1 Dehalococcoidales bacterium | reverse complement strand
TATCAACCATTTAAAAACTCCTAGCCGTACCTGATTCTCGGATCAAACCAGCCGTATGAGATATCTACAATCAAATTGACCAATAATACTGAAACAGCAATAACAAAGGTGATGGCTTGAACCACAACATAATCCTGACCAAAAATACTGGATATCAGCAGTCTTCCTATCCCTGGTATGGCAAAGACCGTTTCGACTAACACCGAGCCTCCAAAAATTGTTCCAACTCCGATGCCCATCAAAGTAATTACGGGGATAAGGCTGTTTTTCAGGACATGGCGAAATATCACAACACGCTCTCTTAGTCCTTTTGCCCAGGCGGTACGGATGTAATCCTGGCGGATTACTTCCAGCATGCTTGACCGCATCTGCCTGGCATTAGCAGCCAGACTGAATGCGGCCAGACATATCACCGGCATAATAATTTGGCGGGTGCTCAGCCAAAAATCTGTGGCCGGAGAAGTATAACCTGAAATGGGAAGCCAGTTGAGTTTTAGCCCAAAGCTGTAAATCAGTAAAATACCCAACCAGAAAACCGGTATAGCGATGCCGACATAGGTTAAAGGTGTGACTATTTTATCTGTCCATTTCCCTCGCCGGATGGCAGCCAGCATACCGGACAATATTCCCAAAACCGCCCCCAATATCAACGAAGTCAAGCCTATATGCAACGTTATGGGCAGCCGTTCTGATATCAGAGTGGCTACTTTCTCACGGTAATAAATCGAAGTGCCGAAGTCCCCTCGAAATATTCTGCCAACCCAATTGACATATTGTTCGACAATCGATTTGTCCAGGCCAAATTCTTTTCGCATCTCCGCCAGCATCTCTGACGGCATAGCGGCAATGTCAGCGCTTTGGGCAATATAAATAATCAAAGGATCACCGGGCAGTAAACGCATCACAAAAAATACCAGTAAGGTGACCAAAATCAATACCAGAAGAGCTTGAATTAGTCTATTAACAATATACGTCGTCATTTAGACCTCAATTAAATACGTTGTGTAAAGCAATAGGCAACATACATTTATAATATCCCCGGACTGCGTGCCCATTGTTAAGCTACCGCAGTTCCGGGGATTGTGATATCCCTGTATTCAACTAATAACTATTTTTTATCCATCCAGACACTATGAGACGGCCATATTACACCGTGGATTTTGAAGTAATCGCTATTCACATAAGACTGAAAAACGGAATTGGCCACTGAGCGGTAGACCGGGATCACCATGGCATCATCTCCGGCTTGTTTGACTGCCTGTTTGATGAGGGCAAAATGTTTTGCTTCATCAAAGGTAGTCAAAGCCTGGTTGCATAAATCCAAATACTGTTGTGTTTTGAAAATGTTTCCAGTTCTGAAAGTCATCGGGGTGGGACCGAAATGCACGAATAAATCGGTTCCATCCGGATTGATGCCGGATGCAGCCCATACCAGGTCGGCTGTATAACCAGTGCCAAATAGTTCACCAAAGTACCGGCCCATATCAGCAATGTCAATAGTGGCATCAATCCCTACCGCGGCCAGATAGGCTTTGATAGCAGTACAGGCATCCTGGCCGGCGCTGGTGGTCAGGATTTTAGTCTTGAATCCGGTGGGGTATCCGGCGGCCGCCAGTAATTGTTTGGCTTTGTCCGGATTATAAGGTCGCGGATTATATCCTTCATTATAACCGGGGAATTTTTTTGGAGCCATCTGGGTAAACGGTTCGAATTTACCCTGTCCTATCATGTTGGCTAACGCCGGACGGTCAATGGCATACTCAATCGCTTCTCTAACTTCTTTTTTGGCAGTGGGAGAAGTGGCGTTAGATGAATTAGGCAGAAGTGAGAAAAACATTCCGGGGCCCCAGTTGGTTTTCAAACCTTTGGCCGTTAAATCCATAATATTTTGAACGGCAGATACATCGTCCCAACAATCAGCTTGCTTGGCTTCCATGGTGGCGGAAGCAGTCATGGTATCCGTAATCAACCGGACTTCCATAGCATCCAGATAAGGCATTCCCGGTCGCCAGTAATTGGGATTCCTTTCATACCTCATCATATCATCCCGCTTAAATTGAGTAACCATGAAAGGTCCGGTGCCGACTGGATTCATTCGCGCCCATTCTTTGCTTTTTTCAATGTCACCCCCACCGGCTTTTTCAAAAGCGGTAGGTGAAATCTGGACGCGCCATCCGTAATTCACGATCATCATGGTGGTAAAGGTAGACATGGTCATTTTGATTGAATAAGGACTGAGAACTTCCAATGATTTGATATGCTGAAAACCTGTCAAAGATTTGGTATCAATACCCTGTTGAAAATTCCATCTCACTGTTTCAGCGTTAAAATCCGTCCCATCGTGGAATTTTACGCCCTGTCTGAGATGCCAGGTGATGGTCATCGCGGCGGTGTCAATATCCCATTTGGTAGCCAAAACGGGAATGCTGTGTCCGGCCGCATCCCATTCGCAGAGCCTTTCAAGGACGGGCAGTGCGGCGATACTGTCAGCCGGTGCGAACTCCGGGGGATAACCCAGAACTTTGGGCAGAGCACCTCTGATAATCCTGAGTGTCCCGCCCTTGACTGGCTGAACGGTGGTGGGTTGTGTGGGTTGAGCTGTAGTGGTGGTAGCTGTGGTTGACTGGGTGGCCGGAGCAGTCGTTTTCGTCGGGCTGCTGCAACCTCCGATTATCAATGCGATTACTATCAATAATGAGAGAGAGACCAAAATAATTTTTCTATTTACCATGTTATTCCCTCCTTATCACTTTTAAATATTTCCGTCTAAATATTTAGTCATCAAGCCATGGTTCACCTCCCGCAAAATGGAACAAAAAACACTGGTAAAAATATTCTCGTTTCAGATGATATCTTTCATCAAAATTGACTTCCTGATTCTATGTAAATTGTAAAGCCCAGGAGACGCGCCCTGCCTTATGCCTCCTCCACGCTCAGGCGGGTACCAATTCCCCTGTTGGCATCCGCTTGAGCATGGAGCGAATAAGGAGGCTGCAGTTAATAAGACCCACGGCTGATTTTACCATTCTGTTATAAACAGCCTTTATGCTTCCACAGGTTAAGCGGCTAACTAGATTTGATGAACTTCCCCGGTAGCTTTATTCTTCCAATACGCTCTTTGTTGAAGCGGCCAGTTAAAAGTGATGGCGCCCGGTCTGGGACAATCATTGGCACAACAACCGCAATACCAGCATTCTTCCGGATGAAGTGGAATGGGCGGTTTGCCTTTTTGAGGATTCGGTATATAAACATCTATCTGACAGACTTCAACACAATGATTACAGCCATTGCAAATATCCTCATTGAATTTGGCCGGGGTGTTGGGTGAAGGCATATTGGGCATGGCAATGACTTTTTCTTTAGACATTTTACCCTCCAAACAATAGTCAACAAATAGTTCCAAACGTTATTTTTTTATGCTGTTGATTTCAAACCCGGTGGAGTAACAGTTTATTTCTCCTGATAAACACCGCCGTAGTCTTTATTATGAGCTTCATATTGTTTTTTCATATCGCCCCAGAAGGCCAAAGGCAATAGTCCGGTTTTGACCTTGCCGTTTTCTTGTTGAATCGTCTGGAACTTCCTCCATTCCGGCGGATCCAGAGCCGGATAGTCTATTCTCTGGAAGCCCAACGGCAGGCTGCTGGCTTTGCGCGCCAGAGAAGCATGCACAATGATTTGAGCGTAGGTCAACAGGCTGGTGTCCTCCAGACTGCGCATCAGTTTATGCGGGTCCAGGGCATACAACTGAGGTACGGCTTCATTTTCTATCTTTTGCAGTGTTTGCAGTCCCAATCTCAGCAGGTTTTCGGTCTTGAATTCGCTAACATAATACTGCATAGCCCGGGCTATGCCGGCATGCACTTCTTTCCAATCCATCCCTTTGCTGCGCTTGATAGGAGCATAGACCCGCGCTTTCTCTCGCTCAACTTGCTCACGAGATATTTTGGACTCACCAATCTGTTTAGAATAGGCCGCGGCTTTACGTCCGGCATAACGCCCGGTCGCGGCACAATAGCTGTGATCTTCAGGAGAGAACATTTGACCGCCGGCCGCATATAAACCATCAAGTGAAGTTTTCAGATTCCAATCTACCAGCACGCCACCGCCGTATCCTGCCTCACGCCACTGCGGGAGACTACTGCCTTCCATAAATTTATAAGCCTGCTGCAGGTCCCGGCTGGGATCAAACCCGGCCTGGTTAAAAGTATCAATGATAATCCTGGTCGTGGATTCTTCACCCAGCATCAAATTCCAGGTAGCTCTTCTTTCAACATCGGACATTGAAGGCCAATCGCCATAGAAAGGCAAAGCGTATTCCCCTTTTAGAATACCGGCCCTGATTTTATCTTCAACTCCGGGAGCTGGTGCCATTGCGCCCCAATCTTCCCAACCCTGAATTGGGTAGGGTAATCTTTTTCCGTTGGCGTCCACCAGTGGAACATTTTCATAACTGGCATCACCGGCACCGGTGTACCACTTGTGCTTGTGTCCGGTGGCTATCCGCAGAACT
>DAOUAU010000146.1:0-3613 GCA_034433195.1 Dehalococcoidales bacterium | reverse complement strand
GAGACTATCACACAGACTATTTCTGCGGATAATGTGATTACCGCTATCGGCCAGAGCCCCCAAATACCGGATGATTTCCATCTGCGTATTGGCCGCGGGAGTACTATTCAGGTTGATCCTGTCACGCTGAATACCAATCAGACCGGAGTATTTGCCGGGGGAGATGTGGTTACCGGACCGTCTACGGTAGTTCAGGCTCTGGCCACCGGACGCCTGGCGGCTTTGCGTATTGATGATTTCATACAGCACAAATATCCGCGTCCGGTTGAAGATGAAACAAAGAGCCAGATTGGAGAGTTATCAGCCCAGACAATTGAATATATCAAAAAAATCCAGCGTAATCAGCCTCCAGTCAGAGATCCGCAGTCCAGGATTAAAGAATTTCAACCGGTTGAAAACGTCTACAACTGGGAAGCCGCCATCAATGAAGCCCGCCGCTGCCTCAGATGCGGCGCCGGAGCCGAAGTTCTTTATCAGGATAAGTGCGCCACATGTTTGACCTGTCTGAGAGACTGCCCTTACAAGGTGCCCACTCTGGATAACCGCGGCGCCATTCAGATTTCTGCCGATCAATGTCAGGCTTGCGGCATCTGTGTCTCCCAGTGTCCCGCCAAAGCCATAGCTCTGCGCAAGCCTTTCGATCATCGCGGCATTGAGGATGAATTAGAGCATATTTACAAGGTGAACAAAGAGAACAAGATCAAACCTTTGATGATCGGTTTCTGCTGTCAATACGGCCTTTTTGGCACCGGAACATTATCCGCTATGTGGAGAGCCGCCAAAGCCGGCATTTCAATCATCCCGGTATTGTGTGTCGCTAAAGTAGAAGCGGAGCATCTGCTGCGTGCTTTCGAAGTTGGAGCAGAGGGGGTTTTCATCGCCGGTTGCGGAGAACAATGTGCGCGCGAAAATACCTCCTTCTGGGTGGGTGATCAGGTAAAAAGGTCACACAAGGTATTGAAAGATATCGGCATGGATGTTAAACGGCTGCAGTTTTATGTACCGCAAAATACAGGCGATGATCCGGCTCAATGGCTGGATCAATTTGTGGCGCAAATTGGTGGTTTATATCTCAAATCACTTTTAAAGGAGGGTTAAAAGTTGATAGTCGCTGAACAAAAACCTTTACCCGAAATTCGGCAGATGATTTCCCCTTACAAACGGGTCCTGATACTGGGCTGCGGCACCTGTATGACGGTGTGTGACGCGGGCGGAGAACGGGAAGTGACTTTTATAGATAATGCTCTGAGGCTGATGCAGAACAAAGACTGTATTGACATCCATGAATTTGCGGAATTCACTGTCAAGCGGCAATGCGATCCGGAATTTATGGATATACTGCAGGACAAGATCAAGGACTATGATGCCATCCTCTCCATGGGATGCGGTATAGGGGTACAGACGGTCGCTGAAAAATTTCATATTCCGGTTTTACCGGGATTGAACACCTCATTTATGGGAGCCTCCCTGCAACAGGGTGTCTGGGATGAACGTTGCGCCGCCTGCGGAGACTGCCGTCTGGATGATACAGCCGGGATCTGTCCCATTACACGCTGTACCAAAGGCATCCTGAACGGCCCTTGCGCAGGAGTGAAAAAGGGTAAATGTGAAGCCAATAAAGAGATAGATTGCGCCTGGGTTTTAATTTATGAACGGCTGGAGAAAACGGGACAATTGGGGAAAATAAGGCGGGATTATCCGATGCGGAATTTCCGGGCCATGCCCCGACCCAGAAGACTGATCAAAACTTCTGCCGGAGGTGCTAACAATGGCTAAATCACAATTTGAAGAAAAATTGCTTTCTAACAAATTTCTGGTTACTACTGAGATTGGCCCTCCCAAGGGCGTCGATGTTCAAGAGATGGTCCATCATATTGAATTGCTGAAGGACAAAGTGGATGCCATCAATATCACGGATAACCAGAGCTCGGTGATGCGCTTCCCGTCTTTGGGAGGCTGTTTGCTGGTGAAAGAACATGGGGGCGAACCTATTTTTCAGATGACATGCCGTGACCGTAATCGAATGGCGCTGCAAGCTGATCTCCTGATGGCTTTCAGCCGGGGCGTGGTTAATGTGCTGTGCCTGACAGGGGATTCGGTGGATGTGGGAGACCACAAGGAGGCCAAGCCGGTCTTTGACGCGGATTCCATTCAATTACTGAAACTGATACGCACTCTGGAGTCCGGTAAAGACGCCGCCGGCAATAATCTCAAAGGTTCTCCCGGATACTGCCTGGGAGCATCAGTCCATCCCGAAGCTGATTTTATAGAACCGCAGCTGATAAAATTTGATAAAAAAGTTGCTGCCGGCGCGCAATTTTTTCAGACTCAAGGTATCTTTGAAGCCGCCAGTTTGAGAAGGTTCATGCAATATGCTTCCCGTTTCAATGTCAAGATATTGGCCGGTATTATTGTTCTCACTTCGGCCCGCATGGCCAAATATATGAATGATAACGTTCCCGGAATATCCCTGCCACAAGCGGTGATTGATGAACTGGCAGGGGCGGAAAAGGGTAAAGCGCTTCAGAAGGGAATCGAAATAGCCGCCCGAATGATAAAAACGATTAAGGATGAGAAGTTATGCCAGGGCGTGCATATTATGGCGGTGGGTAATGAGCGTATCGTGCCGGATATTATGGCCGCTGCCGGATTAAACAGTCAATAAGCACGGTTCTGACAATTGATTTGATTTTTTGTGAATCCAATACAGGGTCATATTTTGGGAAGGAGGGACAGAAATGGACAATCCTAAGAAAATCTTGATCATAGACGATGAGCTGAATTTTGTGGAAGCCTTCCAGAGAACGCTGGAAGCCAAAGGCTATCAGGTGATGACCACTCCTAATATATCCCTGGCCAAGGACCTGATCAGTGGAGTACCGGACACCATCATTTTAGGAACCCTGGCTCCTGCCGGGCAGGCCTTCGCGGTGCACCAGTGGTTGAAGCAGAACCAGAGATACAGGGACATCCCGCTGATGGTTCTTGATTCAAAAGAGGCTGAGCGCTCATTGCGCGGCTGGAGAAAAATCGAGGGTCTGCAGATGGAGGCGGATGAATATCTGACCAAGCCGCTGGAGCCTGCCCAGATTTTACCCCGTCTGCAAAACTTGCTGGAGAAATCCATTAGAAAGATTAAAGTGCTGGTAGCTGATGATCATACGATGGTCAGAAATGGAATCTGCGCGGTGCTGGCCCTTCAAAAAGATGTCGAAGTGATTGGAGAAGCCGTCAATGGACAAGAAGCGCTGGAAAAAATCTTGCGTTTGGTGCCTGACCTGGCTTTGATGGACATAGTGATGCCGGTGAGGAGCGGAATTGAAGCCACTAAACAGCTTTCCCAGGAGTGCCCGCAGACCAAGGTGCTGATATTGACCCAATATGATGAAGAGGAGAATATGCTGATTGCCAGAAAGGCCGGAGCTTATGGTTTCATTCCCAAAAGATCAGCCAGTTCGGACCTTTTAACCGGTATTCGGGCGGTTTACTCCGGGGAGTATTTTCCATCCACTTTTGTCAATATTTCCAGGAACTAAACCGGACTGAACACGGTGATCCGTGAAACGGTATTACGGTTATCTGTTTGATACATCAGGTTGGTCTATCCGATGTC
>DAOUAU010000145.1:0-4249 GCA_034433195.1 Dehalococcoidales bacterium | reverse complement strand
GGCTTGATTCTGACGATTGATGCAGATGCCGGGATAATCAGCCTGGCCGCCGTGGATCCCAGCGGTCAAACGGATGAAGGAGCTTTGTCTTTCGGTGAGAGGCTTTTAAAAGAGGCGGGCGGAAGTGTATTTAGTGATAACCTGGCGGCTGTGGTGGCCGGTGAAGGCGCGGTTAATGCGCGCTTTGGAATTATCAACAGTCTTTATTATGACCGGCGGCGTGACCGCATTCGTTCCAAACAGGCTGGGCGGGGCGGCACCGGAACGGTGATGCGCACCAAAGGCCTGTGTGGTGTGGTGATAAAATCCAGCCGTCCCAAGGCTAATGGCAATAATGCCGTGGATAAAAATTTGGTCAGAGAAGCCGGTCAAAAACTGAAAGAAACGATCAATAAATATGATCCCGTCCAGCTCAATCTGGAAGCGTGGGGGACCACCGGCTTATCCGAATACATGAACAAATTCCACATCTTACCCGTCAATAACTATCAATATGGGCAAAGCCCGGAAGCCCCCGGCATTTTTGCCGGTGTCTTTTTGGAAAAATACTTCAGTAAAAAGATGCCTGACGGCTGTTATTACGGCTGCAACCTGGCCTGTGCCAAGGGTGTGGAAAAATTTGTGCTGAAGAGCGGTCCCCAGGCCGGAAAGGTGGTCAGCGTGGATGGTCCGGAATATGAAACTGTGGGTGCGGTCACCAATATGGGCATCTTTGATCCCCGGTTTGTGCTGGAATTTAACTGGTACTGCGACGAATACAGCCTGGACACCATTTCTACAGGTGTGGTTACCGGTTTCTTGATGGAGTGTTTTGAGCGTGGATATCTTTCTTTAGAGGACACCGGTTATGAATTACGTTTCGGCAATATTGAGGGGGTAGAAAAACTCCTGCGGGAAATTGTGCATGGGAGAGGTTTTGGTAAAATAGCCGGACAGGGTGTGGCCCGCGCCAGGAAATGGGTGGCTCAGAAATATGCTTCCCGCAAAGGAGTTCCTGAAGCGACGGTGCTGGCAGAGTTGAACAAATTTGCCATGGAGGCCAAAGGGCTGGAGTTTTCCATGTATGTCACTAAAGAATCACTGGCCCAGCAAGGCGGTTACGGTTTTTCGTTAAAAGGCCCTCAGCACGACGAAGCCTGGCTGATATTCATCGATCAGGTCCACAAGGAACTGCCCACTTTTGAACTGAAAGCCAGCGCTTTAAAGTGGTTTCCATTGATTCGCACCTGGTTCAATGCCACCGGACTTTGCAAGCTGCCCTGGATTGATGTACGCAATCCGGAGGCCGCCAAAACCGCCGAACCTGCCAAGAACATTCCTTCTCTGGATTATTATGTTGACTATCTTAATGGCACCACCGGCAGTAAAAAGACATTGCAGGATGTTCTGGATGATTCGGAAAGGCTCCAGCTTTTACAGAAGCTGATAAATTTGCGGCAGGGTAAAGGGACCCGCTCCAGCGACCAGATACCCTGGCGGGCCATCGGGCCGGTTTATATGAATGAATATCTATCGCGCCGGGAGTATTATGATGAATGGCTTAAACAGAATTTAAAAGGTGCGGCGCTTCCTGAAAAGGATGAGGACAAGCTAAATATGCTGATTGAAAAAAGGCTTCAGGCCTATCATGAGCTGTGCGATCATGTTTATGCCAGGAAAGGTTATAACTCAGACGCCGTGCCGAAGCGTGAAACGGTAAAAAAATTCGGCCTTATGGACCAGCAGGCTGATTGTCTGCTTTCACAGTTTGGTGAGTAAATGGATGTCTTTATTGAACTATTCGGATTTCAGAAGGAAGTTGTCAAAGCTGAAAAAATACTTCTGCCGATGACTGATAAAATGTTGGTGAGGGACGCCTTTAACTATTTGCGGACCACTTATCCGGCTATCCCCCTGGAACAGGCGCCTTTTTTGGTTACCGTGAATTTTGAATTGGCATCTCTGGATCGTCTTCTAAAATCCGGAGATGTCGTCTGTTTTCTGCCGCATATCGGCGGAGGGTAATCAGCAATTTTCAAAAAGTATGGATTTAGCTGATTCGGATAAGAATTCAAGTCCGGCGGGAGCCATGATGGCAGGTTGAAAGCCGCAAGAGCTTCAGGATAATAATCTCTTATTTTGGTGTTTGCATGCAGAAAACCCGTCTGGTGAATCAGGAAAACCAATTATAGACTTCAGGGATTCAGGCAGCGATTCGACTGTGAGGAGATGAGCGTTATGGCCAGAGTCTGTTTAGGAGAACTTTTAAGCTCTTCCGGGAGTTGTGTGGTGGCTCCCTGTATCTATGATTGTGCCTCAGCCAGAGCGGTTGAACTGGTGGGTTTCAAGGCTGCCATGTTAAGCGGCGGCGAACTCTCACTGGCGATGAACGGAGTGGTGGATTACGGCTTTACCAATCTGACAGATATCGAATGGGCGGTTAGCCGCATCAGCCGTAGCTCTCCGCTGGCCCTGGCGGCGGATATTGAAGACGGCTTCGGCGGGCCGCTGGCAGTTTACCGCGCCTGCAAACGCCTGGCCGCTGCCGGCGCTCAAGCCCTGCAGCTTGAGGATTCTGGTGATATGGAGGACTCTACCAGTCTACTGCCCCGTGAGAAGTATTATGCCAAAGTAAAGGCTGCGGTGGCCGCCTTGAAAGGGACCTCCTGTATTTTGATCGCCCGCACTAATGCTGATCCTGCCACACAAATGGATGAAGGTTGTGAACGCTGCAAAAAGGCCGTTGAGTTAGGAGCGGAGATGACCACAGTGGTCAAATTGAGCAGTTTACAGGATGCACGCTACGTAGCTAAAAAGGTCTCGGGCTGGAAAATGTATCCGGATGTTAAGGGCCAGAATGGTGTTCCGGAAGTAACTGTGGAGGATATCTATGCGCTGGGGTTCAATTTTATGACCATGCACTATCTTCTAAAAGCCGCCATGGACGGCATGCTGGAACACGGAAAACACAATTTTATGCAGCAAGGAGTGCTTTATACCTGCGACAAGGCGGATGCTACGGGCATCAGAGGCGATAGCGCCACACCTTTATTCGATCCACAGAGCTATATGGAACTGGAAGGCCGCTTCACCGGAGAGAACAAAAAATATACTATTGTGGGTAATCCCGTGGACACTTTTCCGGCAGGTTTTGTCAAAACGCCCATCGATGAAAGGTTTTAAAAAGAGTACAGCAGGGCATTCAAGATTAGAGCGGAAATTTTTGACTGCTCTGACCACATGATGCTCAGCAGCCCGGTAGTTTCATCCGACGGTTAAACCGCCGGAGATAGCGGCTGAGATTACTGATACGGGACGCGCAGCGGCCAATGTACCTGTGATTAACTGGCAGAATCCTGACCTGCTGGCGGCTGCCAGCGGTGAAACCGTTCAGGGCGCGATTTTTGAAGTTTTTGATCCGGCGAATCCGATAGTTTCACCCAAATCAGGCGTATGGGCGATTTCGGTCTGGGCGCCGCTTTTGCCATTGACTGCGGTAATCCAGTAGCAGTCCATCTAAAACCGCCTGGCAAAATGGTATCATCCAGATGAAACAGATATCATCTCTCAAAGTAATTTCCGGCCTTGCTCTAATCTTCGATGCGTTCAGGCACTATGAGCCTGAAAAGGTGGGTAATATCCACATCTTCGAGGATGAATTCAGAGTTATGCAGGCCCGTCATGATCATCTCATCTAAAGCCGTTATTTACTTTCTTTTTTATGTGAGCCGGTATACATGGCAGAAGGGCCGGCGGTGAAAGCCATGGTTGGACGGTTGATGGTAACAAAATTCCAGGGACAGTGATTCAAGCCGGCCGGAATACAGACCAGGCTGCTGCGTTTGATTTCATGCACTTCACCGTCCAGGTCAATGGTCATCAATCCCCCGATATCATTTGGCTGCCGGGGATCGCAGCCGGCCATGGCAATCAGTTCCGGCCATTCATGGCTGTGACGCGGAGCCGGAGCTGCCCCTGTTCCCTCGTAAAGAAAAACCACATCAACATAGAATGCGCCGGCGGCCATATCATCTTCCAGGTGCAGGACGCGCGCCCCTTTGAGTTTCGGATTGGGAGGCGGCGGCGGGACCTTCGAGCCGTCTGCCGCTACGGTGAACTGCTCTTTGGTGCGGGAAATGATGGTACAGCTTTTGGGTTTCTCTCCGGCGGCAGTCTGGCTGGATTTGACAGCCGCTATGCTCCGGTGAGCCGCAGCCGGTGAGACCGTAAAGAAGTATATGGGTCTATTGATTTTTAAAAATTGCAGCGG
>DAOUAU010000144.1:0-3711 GCA_034433195.1 Dehalococcoidales bacterium | reverse complement strand
CAGTTCTCCAGCCTTCATCAACAGTTCTTCCAGAGAGGAAGCTCCGTCATGAAAAGAATAGTAGCTGTGACAATGTAATTCAGCGTAAGACATTATATTGATTCAAATTATGCAATTTCATTCAGTACACCTGCCTGTACCACTCATTTTTTACAAGGTCTTTATATATCACCAGCTTCTGACCAGACTTGAATAAGACGGCATAATACATCCGCGCGAGGGGTTCAGCGCGCCACCATTCATCATCAATTCGCCACCTGTCTTCAATTGATACAATAGTTTGTTTAAAGGGTGTCAAAATCTCTGAAGGCCAACCGTCAGCATCCTCTTTGACCGCTGCCGGTTCAGGCAAGTTTACTGATTTATAGGCGCTAAAACGTAGCGGCGTTCCGGAATTCTGGACCACGGCTCTACCTCCTTGATTCTAAATATTTGGGGGCCGCCCATTCTGAATTCCAGTTGTTTGATATCATCCATCAGGCGGTCCATGGCGCGCACTTCTGAGAAAAGACTTTTCTGGCGGCCGCTGCGATATCCCATACCGGTAATCTGCAAACCGATGCGTTCAACTGGTCCGGGCTGGGGAAAGCTTTCCAATAGAGGTTTGATACGCGCCATCACGTTCTTAACATCCATTGCCGGTTCTTTATATTGGACAGTATGTTCCCAGCGTTCAGTCCGCCAGCCGCGGGTCCACAGATTGAGGCGGCGGATGCCCCGGCCTTTCAGAATATCCCGGGCAAAGACCCGCATCAGCAAAGCTTCAATAGTAATTAAAACTGCTTCCAGCGCTACCGTAACTGAAGACAGCACCGTGCTTTCTTCAATGTTTTCTTCCATAAAGCGGGGATAAAGCGGAGTGGGATCAAAGCCGCAGGCCAGATCACTAATCAGTTTGCCTTCCGGACCAAACTGGGATTGCAAGGGACCAGATGGCAAGACAGAGATCTGTCCCAGAGTTTTGATGCCAAAGTTACGCAATTTCTCTTTACTTTTTAGAGAAATGGGTAAAATATCACAAGGCCGGTTTTTAAGCCAGTTGCGGATATCTCCAGTGAGTATCCGGTAATTGCCGTCAACACTGTCCGATGCGGCCAGATAAGCCGGAAATTTGCCTGCGGCGATGCCTAACTGCGGAGTAAAAATGGCAGGTAGAATAGCTTTAATGGTTTTAATCAGGGATTGATCATCCGGATAAATAAGATGCAGGCCGTCCAGCCCCAGATAGGCTTGCCCCAGGTCATAACCCTCCACCAGCGGGCTTTTAGTTTCCAGTCGTTCCAGTAACTCATTAAAAACAGAGCCATAATGGGGGACATCAGCCTGAATCAAGGCGGCCGTCCCCTGAAGCGCCAAAGCTTGCTGCAATGGCATGCCATGTTTTAAGTTATGTAACTCAGGTGAATAGTCCAGCACTAATTTTTGAGAACCTTCAGCTTGCATCAGAATAACCGCTTGTCTGGACAGTTCCGGATTTCGCATAATTTCACAACGCAGGGGGAAATGCGGCAATAAAACACATAATATTTTCATAAGTTTTACCTCAACTACTGGTAATTGAGATTATATAGAACAATTGTTCTAGTGTCAAGTGGAGGATAGGAATACAAGAAGAAAGAGCGCACCGGACAGTCTGACGTGTGAAAAAAATCAGCAGGCGAGATTATTTAAGCCGGAATTAATAAGGAGGTGCGTTAGTTTTTAATTTAGTGGGAAGATAACGGATGGGCAGAAGCGCCAGGCGGAATACTCAAATTCATGATAATCCAGTCTCTCCCGGACTATGCGTACTACCTCAGTATGCAAGGCCAGGCCTTGCAAATCTGTTCTCAGTAACGTTTTGGATGAATGAATGCGCAGGATTGCCTTAAGCGATAAAATGTAGCATAATAGTTTTAATCAACTTAATTATATATAGTATCAACTATTGTTTTACCAGTAAAGGTTGAATGTAAAATCTTCTTGATGTGATACGATAGTGTCAGGGGTTAACTGTAAAATCTGGAATTTGAGAAATAAAGAATGAGAAAAGTTTTCGCCCCACTGGCTTTTGCCATGTTTTCTTCCAATCTGGGAATGGGCATTGTGGCGCCATTACTATCGATTTATGCCAGAGATATGGGCGCGTCCGGAGTCTGGATTGGGCTGGTGATGGCGTCCTATGCTATCGCTAATATTGTTTCCACGCCTTTATTTGGCAGACTATCGGACCGCAAAGGCCGCAAAATATTCTTGTTGTTTGGTCTTTTGGCCTATTCGCTAATCTCCCTGGGTTACATTTTCTCCACCAATTTGCCATTGTTATGTTTGATTCGCTTGCTGCATGGAGCAGCGGGCGGGATGGTATTGCCTATCGCGGCTGCCTATATCGGAGATGTTTCGCCCAAGGGTGAAGAAGGGAAATGGATGGGTTATGCCAGCGCCGCGTTTTACAGCGGATTCGGGGTTGGTCCCTTACTCGGAGGCGTGATGTCTCAATACGCCGGCATCACTTTCACGTTTTCATTCATGGCCGGTTTGAACTTAATTGCGTTAATAATAATATTCTTTTTTTTACCCAGGGTAGGTCCGCGCCAGACTCAAGCTGCTGGACGGCGCACTTCATTCAAAGAAATGTTTAAAAGTAAAATCGTCAGCGGGTTGTTTTCTTATCAAATCGCCGGAGCTATCAGCCAGGGCAGTTTCATCACCTTTTTACCAATTATAGGCACTGCCCAGGGTTTGAGTCTCACTCTGGTAGGTGTCATTATTTCAGGGACTATGAGTTTAATGTCTTTGATGGGCACCGTGGCGGGACGGATAGCGGATAAATTCAATAAACGTTTATTGATTGTGGGCGGGAGTTGTTTGATAATAGCTGCGTTGATCGCGCTTCCTCAAAGCGGTCTGTTCTGGGTTATTTTGCCTTTAGCTTTGACATTGGCTTTGGGGGCTGGAATCGCTAATCCGGCTGTATCCGCTCTGAGTGTCACCGAAGGAAGGAAATTTGGCATGGGATCTACCATGGGTGTTGTAAATATGGGTATGAGCGTGGGTTTCTCAGTGGGACCTATTATTGCGGGAAAGGTCGTAGATTTGGGTGAAAGCAGCTACGCTTTTTATTTCGGTGCCGGCATGATGGCTATCGGCGTCATGGTTTTCTTCCTTCTGACACAGCAGAAAAATTAAATCGATTTATGCCGGCGGGTATCTGCCTGCGTATTGCAGAATACTGGTGGGTTATGTTCAGGCCATTACTACGTCCAGTAAAACATGTTGACCATCATGCAAGGCTTGCAGAGCCCGTCTTAAAACCGGCTCAATATCCTGAGGGTCCTCAATTTTTTCGGCATAGGCCCCGAAAGCCTGCGCTATCTTGACATAATCCGGAGACGGTGAGATGTCAACACCATAATACTGTCCGGAAGAGGCGGCAGCTCCTTTGGGAAACAGGGCATTATGCCCCAGTTTCATGGCGATATATCCGCCATTGTTTACAATAATGGTCAAAAGCGGGAGTTTATATTCCTGGCATAATCCCAGCCCGGCCAGAGCCGGATTATAATTGAAAGCACCATCACCAATAATTAATACCACCGGTCGCTCAGGATAAGCGATTTTGACACCAATGGCTTCTCCGAAACCGATGCCCAGTCCGCCGTAAGGAGCGCGAATGTAGCTGTCCGGATTCCCCAGATAGCGATGCACAAAGCGCGTATGCATGATAGTCTC
>DAOUAU010000143.1:0-13675 GCA_034433195.1 Dehalococcoidales bacterium | reverse complement strand
GCTAATTGATGTTGGCGACTGGAGGGGTATCATCCAGGTTTCTGCCGGAGAATGGCATACACTGGGACTCAAGGCTGACGGCACGGTGGTGGCAACGGGAGATAATGGGAGCGGACAATGCGACGTTGGCGCGTGGAGCGGCATCACCCAGGTATCGGCAGCATCAGAGCATACCGTGGGCCTCCAGTCAGACCGCTTTGTGGTGGCGGTGGGAGATAATTGGTACGGACAATGCCAAACGGGTGTCTGGAACCTGGGCACTGCTCCCCGGGGGGTTAGCGGCACCAATCTGGTGGTTTCTAAAAATTCGCCCTTAAACAAAGCCGCGGGCACGTCGATGACCTCGATGTTGTACTACAAAAATATGGGCACGGCAGCGGCAGTCAATGTTGTTCTGACCGATACCCTCCCCGCCGGAGTAAGCTTCGTTTCGGCTTCACATGGAGGGACTTACGGCGGAAATGTAGTCACCTGGAATCTGGGCACAGTTGGCTCCCTGGCAGGCGGCGCCGTTTCTGTGATAACCGAGATTAGCAGCACGGTGCGGGCCGGGACCAAACTGACTAATGTGGCGGTCATCAGCACCACCACTAAAGAGACTGATACCGCGGATAATACCGCCTCGGCCACTACCACAGTCATCACCGCTTCTCTGCCTCCCGGAGTTGGTCTTGACGGCGATAACGGGGTGACAGCCGCCGGTATCCCTTCCGTGAATTTTAGTGATACGGTTACTTTCAAATATACCAGTTGCAATGATGCTACCGGAGTGGACATCCGCATTCATATCAATGACGGCGGTCCGGATATTACCGGTTCCATGGCGGGCGGCCCTCCAAATTGGTCATACAGCATCAAATTCTATCCACGGCTTGGAAAGGCTACCGTTACTTACACCGTGCATGGTTGTGCCGTCACTGAAGTTGAATTCGATCTTTACATTGATCCGGCCGGTTACATCTATGATGTGGTCAGCGGCGAGCGCATCAAGGGCGCGGTGGTTCATTTACAGCGTCCGGATGGTCTTGGCGGCTGGGAAGATGTGCCGATCTTAGATGACATTCCGGTGATGCTGCCGAATGTGAATCCGCAAGTTACCGGTGCTGATGGTTGGTACGAGTGGTTAACCCTGGCCGGTTCTTACCGGGTGCGGGTTGACGCGGCCGGGTATTATTCCGCCACCAGCATCATGGTGACGGTGCCGCCTCCGGTATTCGACCTGCACGTGGGGCTGACCCCCCTGCCTCCTCCGCCTCCACCTCCACCTCCTCCGACATGGCCGCGTTCCCAGCGCTGGAATCTGGATTCCAATAAAGTAATGGAGAAGAGCGGGACTCAATCCGGTTTTGTAGAGTTTGGTATAGCCGCGGGGCTGGAGCATATCTGGCTGAGTGACCAGGCGGCGCAGACGGATGTGACCTTCCCGCAGGGTGATTGGCAAATCCACCTGGTGACTGAGGACTGGAGCAGTGAATGTCAGGCTCAGATTGGAGAATGGGACGGCAGCAATTTTAATTCTTTCAATTCAGTGCCGGCAGTAGGGAGTAAAAATGGCAATATCATCACCTTTACCATCAATACCGGCGGCACTGTGTGGACCGGCAATTATCTGGCTTTAAAAATATTCACGGCACAAGGTAGCCGGATTATTACTGAGGGTGATTCTTACCTTACTTCGCCGGATTCGGATCCGGGCTATCCCGTACCTGAACTGGCAGCCGGCATTCTGCTGGGGCTGGGGCTGGCCGGAATGGGGGTCTATATCATCATGCGGAGAAGAAAAGCCGCCATTGGTACGGCGGTCTGACCAAAGAAGTAGATATCCTGGAGGTGGCTGGTTCAGGGAATAATCAGCCACCTCTTTTTTTGTCATACAGCTCCTGGCTTTAAAGGCGAGTGGGTAGCCCTGTAAAATGATATTCGTAACCTGAAACTCGTAAATCCTTCAGGCGCCAAAATCTGAGATAAGTTGCTCAATATTACGGAAAGACCGCGACGCTTGTACAGCAACACGCAGCACTCACTTACGGCTTTCCGCCTGATTACAAATGAGATTATAATGGAACCATCCGGATGGGAAAAAAGATGTGCATGATCTGGGATTGATCGGTATCCCCGGGTTAACCCGGGCTGGTGGCAACCAATAGCTAGAGTGAAAGGATGTTAACACAGTGAAGCTTAAAAATGGTGTCATGCTGATTACTTACGCCAATAGCCTGGGCCAGAATATTTCTGAGCTCCGGCAGGTTTTGGACCGGTATTTCAGTGATGCTGTTGCCGGTGTGCATGTTTTGCCCTTTTTCCCCTCCTCATCCGACCGCGGATTTTCACCCGTGCGTTATGATATCGTGGATCCTGAATTCGGCCGCTGGAGCGATCTCCACCGGCTTTCAGAAAAATATTTTTTAATGTATGATTTCATGATCAATCATCTATCCAGTCAATCGTCATATTTCCGGGATTTTATCCTGAATAAAGACCAATCTCCTTATGCGGGAATGTTTATCCGGTATAAGGAATTTTGGCCCGGCGGCCAACCAACCCCGGCAGAGCTCGGGAAAATTTACCAAAGAAAGCCGCGGGCGCCTTATGTCCTGGTGACATTCAAGGACGGCGCTATGGAAAAAATCTGGTGTACCTTTGGCGATGACCAGATAGATCTTAATATTCAGAACGGTATGACCTGGCAATTCATCCAGGATAATTTAACGATTTTGGCCAATCAGGGGGCCGCCCTGGTCCGTCTGGATGCCTTCGCTTACACTGTCAAAAAAGCGGGCGGGAGTTGTTTCTTTGAGGAACCCGAAATTTGGGAGATGCTGGAACGGGTTAAAAAAATCCTTGCGCCATTCCGGATTGAAATTCTGCCTGAGATGCATGAACACTACAGCATACAATTGAAATTAGCTGAAAAAGGCTATTGGGTTTATGATTTCGCTCTGCCCATGCTCCTTTTACACGCCCTCTATACCGCTGAAACAGCCAATTTGGTCCACTGGCTCCGGATCTGTCCCCGGCAGCAGTTTACCACACTGGATACGCATGACGGTATCGGCATCGTGGATGTCCGTGGACTGCTGACCGATCAATAAATAGATCAAACCATTGACCTTCTATATGCCAGAGGGGCCGGTATCAAGCGGATCTACAACACCGGGATGTATAACAATCTGGATATCTACCAGATCAACTGCACGTATTATTCGGCGCTGGGCAACAACGATGATGCTTACGTAACCGCCCGCGCGGTTCAAATGTTCGCCCCCGGCATCCCGCAAATCTATTACGTTGGCTTGCTGGCCGGAAAGAATGACATTGAACTGGTGGAATCCACTAAAAACGGCCGGGATATCAACCGGCACAGCTATACGCTGGATGAGATTGCCCGCGAAGTGGAACGTCCGGTGGTTCAAAGAATCCTTAGACTGATGCAATTTCGCAATCAGTTTCCTGCCTTCGAAGGGGAATGCCAGACCAGTTCCAACGGGTCCGTATTAACCATTAAACGCGTCAAAGGAGATTATCTGACTGAACTGGTTGCTGATATGAAATCATGTACCTTCTCAATAATGTATTCCGGACCGGATGGGAATCACCAGGAGTTGATCCTGTGACTTGAATTCATAACGGAGGTTTCGAGCATGAATATCAGAGAAGTGGTGGAGATTATCTTGAAACTAAATGGCGGCCGGAGATTTGAAACAACCTGTGACCAATTAATCGAGGGCAGCCTGGATTATCCAGTCACCGGTGTGGATACCACCTTTATGGCAACCGTTGATGTGATTCGCCGGACCATTGCCCTGGGCCACAACCTGATTATTACTCATGAACCAACCTACTTCACCGGTTCGGATCGCCTGGACTGGCTGAAAACTGATGCGGTTTATCAACGGAAGAAGGCCCTGATCGATGATCACCGGATATCTATCTGGCGCTACCATGATCATATGCACCGGGGTGATACCGATCTGATTTATTCCGGATTACTCCAGGATCTGGGATGGGTGAGTTATAGAGACACAGAGTTTCCTTTGCCACATTGCTATTCGATTCCGGCTACCTCAGTGGCTGTCTTGGCCGGTTTTTTAAAGAAGACTCTCGCCATGCAGGTAATTCAGATTGTTGGCGATCCCGACATGCAATGCCGCCGGGTGGGTATACTGGTGGGCGGCGGAAGCCTGGGACTGGGTCAGGAAGAAATGCCGGCCAGGCTGATGCATGATCAGCATCTGGATGTTATTATCTGCGGCGAAATCACGGAATGGACCCTGAGCGCCTATGTCCGTGACGCTGCGGCTCTGGGCTTTAATAAAGCCATAATCGTGGTTGGGCATGAACGCAGTGAGAAATCCGGTATGAAAGAACTGGCTAACCGGCTGCAGCCGCTTTTAGGAGACATCCCGGTCCATTTTTCAGACGCCGGAGAACCCTTTGTTTATCTGTGATAGCTGACTTTCCCGGATTAGTGACCTGAGAACATTATTGGCAGCCTGCGTGAAGAGGCCAATAAAATTAACCTGGCCAGGGCAGAAAGATCAGCTCCGGAGTATTATTATCCTCTGCTTCAGTCAATGCTCTTTAAGCCGCCAGGCATGTGATTCAGCGCCGCCTCTGGCTTCGTATTCAAAAGGGTAATGCGCCGCCGGCCCGTGTCAACCTGCGAATGTGGTACAGACTCAATAAATTTTTCCGTTTTACAATCATCAGCACCGGAAGTTGTATAATGATTAATCAAGACTTTTTGAACTTGGCAGGTGCGGTATGGTGAAAAAAACGGTGAGTGTGGCCAGCGGCAGCCCGGCTCTGGACGAATTGTTGCAGGGCATCCGGCTGGGTGACAATGTGGTCTGGCAAGTAGATGTTCTGAGTGATTACAATCATTTTTCACAGGCCCTGGCCGGCCAATCTATCGCTGACGGCTATAAAACCGTATATATCCGTTTTGCCAGTCATGCCCCGGTCCTTAAGAGCCGTCGCGGACTGGACATGGTCAAAGTTGATCCTCTGGCCGGGTTCGATATTTTCAGCGCTCAGATACACCAAATCATCGAAGCTAACGGCCCGATGGTGGTCTATATTTTTGACAATCTTTCCTACCTGGTTACCAAATGGGCTACGGATGAACTATTGGCTAACTTTTTTCAGGTCACCTGCCCTTATCTTTATGAACTGGATACCGTCACTTACTTTGCGCTGACGCGTAACCAGCATGCACACGGGACGGTTGCCCGCATCCGGGATACCACCCAGGTTTTGCTGGATGTTTATCACGTGGATGACCAGGCTTACATACATCCGCTGAAGGTTTGGGACCGCTATTCTGCTCAGATGTTTCTGCCGCATATTCTGAACGGTGAAAAAATGGAGCCGGTTTTCCGCAGCGGCGATGCCGCAGCTGTAGCCACTTCCGCTGGAAAACACTTTGCCCGCCGCTCCTCCAGTTCCATCGCCCCCTGGGACGCAGTCTACAGTAAATTGATGCAATATCAGGGGCTGGATGTGGATGACATTGAATCTATGCCTGAAGTCAGCGCGCTGCGTCAGGAATTGACCCGTATGCTGTTTGGCGATCACCCGGAATTTAATAGACTTTCCCAGCGTTATCTTAATGTGGATGACTTGATCAACGTGCGTGACCGTTTGATTGGTTCCGGACGCATTGGCGGAAAAGCGGCCGGTATGCTGGTAGCGCGCAAAGTGCTCGAAAAGGATCCCGGCCAAAGTGATTTCTTACAAATCCTGGAGGAACACGATTCTTTTTTTATCGGTTCTGATGTTTTCTTTACCTTTCTGGTGAATAATAATCTTTTCCGTATTCGCCTGCAGCTATCGCGCGCTTCTCAAATAACGCGTCAGGAATTTGAGAAGGTTGAAAAATTGTTTTTAGGCGGTTTATTTCCACGCGAGATTATGGACCAGTTTAAAGATATGCTGGATTACTTCGGTCAGGCCCCGATTATAGTACGTTCGAGCAGCTTGTTGGAGGATAGTTTCGGAAATGCTTTTGCCGGCAAATACCGCAGCGAATACTGTGCCAATCAAGGTGGTCCGGAAGAACGCCTGAACGCTTTCTTGAGAGCGGTCAAACTGGTCTATGCCAGCGCCATTAATCCGGACGCTCTGCTTTACCGGCGTAAAAGAGGCCTGGGAGAGGGCGATGAGCAAATGGCCATACTGGTGCAGCGGGTTTCCGGTCTACCCTACCGGCATTATTTTTTCCCATCTTTGGCGGGCGTGGCTTTTTCTCGTAATTTGTACGCCTGGACAGACCGGATCGATCCTAAAAAGGGACTGATCAGGCTGGTTTTTGGTCTGGGCACGCGCGCCGTTAACCGGGTGGGCGGTGATTATCCGCGTATGATCGCGGTTAGCCATCCTGAACTGCGGCCTGAAACAGGTTTCAAGATTTCCAGGTATTCGCAAAGAATTGTTGATTTGCTGGACCTGGAAGCTAATCGCTTTGTCAGCCGGCCGCTACGACAGCTGCTGGAAAAAACAGATTATCCCAATCTGCATTTGCTGGTCTCTTATACTGCCGATGGGTATTTGCAGGACCCGGCCTACGGCACAGTGCCGGCGGCGCCCGAAGATCTGGTGCTGACCTTTAATAATTTGTTGAAGCAGACCACTCTGATTGAGATAATGGAAGAACTGCTGGTAAAACTTGAAAAAGCCTGGGGCCAGCCGGTGGATGTGGAATTTACGGCGTTTATTGAAAAAAACAACAGCGTGCGGGTTAATCTGTTACAGTGCCGGCCTTTGCGTTTGCCCAGGGTTTCAGATTCGCAAATGGCTTTGCCTCAGCATTTGGCGCCTGAGCATGTTTTATTCAAATCCAACCGTACCCTTAGCGGAGGCATTGTCGAACCCATCCGTTATATTATTTACATTGATCCGCGTCAATATGCCGCCATTGGATCCTTAACTACCAAAAAATCTCTTGGACGGGTAGTGGGCGGGCTGAATGCTTATCTGAGAGGCAAGGATGAAAACGTGATGGCCATTGGTCCCGGCCGCTGGGGCAGCGGCAACATCGATCTGGGGGTCAATGTCAGCTATGCCGATATTGATAATGTCAAAGTGCTGGTGGAGGTCGGCCGCACCGAGGCCGGACATGAGCCCGAACTATCTTACGGCACTCACTTTTTCCAGGACCTGGTAGAAGCGGATATTATTTACCTGCCGGTTTTCCCGGACCAGCCGGATGCGCAGTTTAACACCCGCTTTTTTGCCGGAGCGCCGAACGTTCTGGCTGATCTGATGCCTGATTTCACCGAATTTCAGGATTTGGTGCAGGTCATTGACGTTCCTGCAGCGGCGCATGGAGCGTATGCTCATGTTGTGGCTGATACTCAATCCCGCACTGCGGTCTGCTATCTGAAGTAATTCATAAAATTGTTCCTCCGTCTGAACGGAGGAACAACTTTCCGCGCCTGTCTATTTACTTTTCTTCATGGTTTTGGGTTTTGGTTTGGTGGTCTTCACGCTGGTTTTTTTCACTGCCGCGGCCGGCGGTTGGATTGGAAAGACCGTCAGTGGGGGTTTGGTTTGGAATGAAGGCGGAACATCCAGCCAGGAGTCTTCCGGATTCATATTGAAACAGGCCGCCGGATTGCCGTCACCGGAATCCAGTATGCAGCTCAATTGCGGTGATATCTGGATATTGCCGAAATCCTGAGTGCAGCGATCCGCCCAGTAATTCCTGAAAATCACCGGCAGGTTGGAATTTAAAACTTCACACATATTATAATCGACCGTTTTATTTCCCAATTGAGAGGCCTCAATCAATATTGCCTGCTGAGCCAGTAAAACCCGGGCAAATGTGGGGTGGTTTTTCATAATCAGTTTCCATTCAGAATCGACTTTGGTAGTAGCTGCCTGTTTCATTGCCCCCCTCCTTGCTATTATTTTCGTGAAATCAGGTATATGCCAGAGTCAGGCAGGGGAAATTACCCCTGCCGTTTATAGCTTAAAGGCTAAACGATAAATCGTCAACACTGATGGAACGAAAAAAAGAAATCAGTTAAAAGTCCGCTCCGTGATTCCAATCAGCCGGCGGATTACTTTTGGCCCTCTTTTTTTAACCCCAGTTCTGAGAGGGTTTCCAATTTTGATTTGGGATTGACTGACACCCCTGAACGGAAAGCGTCTCCCACCTTTTCTCCCAGTGCGAAGTAGCCGAACCCGGCAAAGAAGAATGGTTTCACTTTGGCCGCGTCGACAAAACCCCTGGTCAAACAGTCTTCATTAACAAAAGTCTCGATGATCCGTCCGACGATCAGCTCATGGCTTCCCAGATTCAATATCTGAACTACTTCGCAGGCATGGTTAACCGGGCACTCTTCGATAAACGGGGCTGTCGGAAGTTTGCCATAAAAGACCTTGAATTTGCAATCCTTGACCTTATCGGTGCTGGCGCCTGAGGCTATTCCGCAGTAATCAGTCTCATTCACAATATCCGTGGAGGGGATGTTGACGGAAAAAGTCATATGCTGCCGGATACCCTTCAAAGAATGGCGGTGATGCTGCAGGGCGATGGTGACAGAGGGCGGCACACTGGCTGCCACACCGGTCCAGGCGATGGTGACAAAATCGGGTTGACTATTAACCATGGTGCCTGCCATGATGGTGGGATAGGCGGCCAGAATCGGTGAAGGCCCGGCTTTGGGTTCTAATAAAACTTTTTTCATCTTGTTGCTCCTGTTTATGAAATTCTCCAAGATCATGGCTCACTGTCAGGGCATGCGAACCGGCAAAGTCAACCCCGGCTGGTTCTCAAACTTGACTTCTCAGCTGAATACCTTAACATTCTAACACGGCGGTCCGGTCAGTGTCAGCCAGGTTGTCCTTTAAGGAATGTTGTTGTCACAGAAAGCATTTACTATTTACTCTGAGTGTAATAGACTAAGAAAAATGAAACCTTTTGCGGTGAGGAGGAATCAGAATGGCTAACTATGAAATCAGAGTGGCGACACCCGGGCACAAAGGTCCGCGGCCAAGCAATTACAGCACCTGGAAATGCCCTTTTTGTAAGGGCAGCGGGCTTAATCCTTATGGCAAAGTCTTGAACGAACGCTGCCCGGCCTGCCGGGGAATCCAGTCATTCGAGGCCGAAGTGGCCGCCAGTATGCTTAACACCTGCGGACGCTGTGCTGGCAACGGACGCATCAACTATATGGGCAATTGGGCGGTCTGTACCACTTGTAAAGGGTCCGGCAAGGTTTAGCGGGATTTGAAAAACCGGAGACTCAAGCCGTCTGAACCGCGGGCAACTATTAATTTCATGGTTATCTTCCGCATGGTGGCTCAGCGGGGAACCTGAACACCTCAATATTTTTCCGGCAAATCCCGGTGAAAATATGGAGAAGATACGAAATGGGGAGAGCAGCGCCGCCGCGACACAGCCTGCAAAATGTGACCAAAGAAAAGGCTCGATAATCAATATCGAGCCTTTTGATTTCCCAAGCAGCTATGCCTATTCGGCTGGCACAGGAGCGGCAATAATCACCGGCTGGCGAACTGGTTCAGGGGCTTTCTCTTCAGCTACAACATGTTTCAGGGCTTCCAGCGCTACCTCTAACTGCTGGTCATCCGGCTCACGGGTGGAAATAGCCTGCAGCCACATGCCTGGAGTCAAAAGCACTTTCATAACCGGGTTAGAGCAGTGCCGGGATGAGAAATAGATGAACTCATAAGCCAGAGCGGCAATCACCGGCAGCAGCAGGAGGCGTGAAGCTACCAACCATCCCAAAGCTGGTTTGCCCACCAATGAGAAGACCAGAATGGCAATTACCAGTACAGCAAACACAAAACTGGTACCGCAGCGCGGATTTTTGGTGGAATAATTCCTGGCATATTTGACTTCCAGCGGTTCACCGGCTTCAAAAGCGTTGATGGCTTTATGTTCAGCTCCGTGATAGGCAAATACTCTTTTGATATCCTTCATCAGGGATACCAGTTTGAGATAAATGATAAAAAGAATTACCCGGATCACTCCCTCTATCAAGTTAAATACTATGGATGAAACATGGGCTTTGATGAGATTGGCAACCAATAAAGGAATGAGGAAGAAAATCCCCACCGAAAAGGCCATCGCCCCTATAATGATGCCCCAGGTGGTCCAGCCGGAAAGTTTAGTATTTTCTTCCTCAAGGGCCACATTGGCGGAATACATCAGAGTTTGAATACCCAATACCAAAGATTCAACCAGAGCCAGAACGCCCCGGACAAGCGGGGTTTTACGCCATTTCCCACTGAGCAGAGGGTGTAACATATTGGTTTGGACGCCTATTTCACCGTTGGGTCTGCGTGTTGCCACCGCCATCACGCGCTTCCCGCGCATCATGACGCCCTCAATAACCGCTTGTCCGCCATAATATACTCTATTATCGGCCATATCCTTTCATTTTACCCAAATCAAGCCGGCTTGTCACTCCGGCCGGCTTTCAATATATACCAACAAGAGAAAATTACCTGATATAGCAGAATTAATAACAAAAAAGGCGCGGCTGATGAGCGGCGCCCTTATTGTTAACCTTACTATCTTTTTTTATTTGGCCAACTTGTAGCGTTGTCTGAATCTCTCAACTCTACCGGCGGTATCTATCATCTTTCTTTCACCGGTAAAGAAAGGATGACACTTGCTGCACAACTCAACCCGCAGGTTTTTTTTGGTTGAGCCGATGGTAAAAATATTGCCGCAAGAACAGACTACCTGGGCATCCTGAAAAAATTTGGGATGGATCTTCTCTTTCATAATATTATTGCTCAGCGTAAACGCTGACCTTCCTTCTGTCGTTTCTTAAAGGTTCAAACTTTACTACGCCGTCAATCAGGGCATAAATGGTATAATCTTTGCCCAAACCGACGTTATTTCCGGGATGGATTTTGGTACCATGCTGACGAACAATGATAGTTCCTGCGGTTATCACTTCTCCGGCATATCTTTTTACACCCAGTCTTTGACCGGGACTATCCCGGCCGTTTGTAGAACTACCACCGCCCTTTTTATGAGCCACTTGAATTCACCTCTCTTGTCTTAGTTTGCCCCGGGCAAAACTATGTTATCAATAGTTAAACGGGTATATTTGGCACGATGACCGGTCTTCTTGGTGTAATGGTCTTTGCTCTTGTATCTCAGCACGATGATTTTTTTACCTTTGGTCAGACCCATGGATGTGGCCATCACTTTGGCGCCTTTAATGGTTGGGGTTCCAACGGTAAATTGGTTATTATCAGAAATCAACAGAACTTTATCCAGTTCCACCTTGTCTCCCTCAGCTTTGTCCATCAAATCAACATCGACCGTTTTTCCGGGAGCTACTTTGTATTGTTTTCCACCAGATTCAATGATAGCGTAAATGGCACACCTCCAATAACACAACAACCACTCATTTTAGCAGATAATTGGTGTCCAATGCAATCCGCTAAAAGTTTAACCGGTTATCGCTGAATACCTGATTCGGGAAAAAGAGCGATTTCCTGTTCGCACTCCCAACTATATAGAATAGCATATTCCGAACAATTCACAAAATTGAGTAAAATTGCTCAGTCCGGTTTTAACCGGTGGTCTTTTCTTTGATTAACAAAATCGGCAAATTGCCTTCTCTAAGCACTTTCTCCGCCACACTGCCGAAAGCCCACCGGGCAATCGTTGAACGACCGCGGGTGGACATCACCACCATATCCAGATTGCCTTTCTTCTCCATCTCCAATATCTCATAAGCGGCATCAATGCCCAGCGTACTCCGGCGTTCCACCGCCACCCCGGTTTTGTTAACATCTTCCTGTATCTTTTTCAGATATTCATCTGCGGCCTCGGCGCTGGCCTTATCCACGGCGTCCCAATTGATGCCGATGCCGGTGCCGGCATTATTCAGGTTTTGGGCATAGGCAGTTTGAGCCATGCTGAAGAGGGTTATCCCGGCATTCAGCTTTTGCGCCAATTCCACCGCATAGGGCAAGCTGGACAGGCTGGCTGCTGAACTGTCCAGAGGCACCAGAATATTATGCACGCTGGCTTTTCTGATCTCAAGGTCTTTTTGTCCTTTGACCCGGATTAATAATGTGGGGACTCCTGAACCGCGGACGATTTTATCCGCCACGTTGCCCATCGCCCAGGGTTTGAATCCGGAGTTCCCATGGGTAGTCAAAGCCACCAGATTGATTCCTTTCAGTTTGATATATTCAAAAATAACTTTGATCGGATCACCCACCAATACCTCGGCCTGGATTTTCAACTCCCGGGAGGATTTCCACTGTGCTTTCAATTTCTGCCCCATCCCTGCCAGGATGCTGTTGATATAAATCTGGTGCATATGGAAGTAGTATTGGTGCTCAGGCGGACAAACATGGACAATATAAATCTCAGCTTCCAACTGTTCAGCCAGGTTGCTGGCATAGGGAATGGCGGCTTCAGCCAATTCGGAACCGTCCAGGGGTAAAAGTATTTTATTAAACATCACCAGTCCCCCTTTTTTTGGTTATTTGAATGACATTCAATGGATTCTCAGCATCGATATGAAACGGCTTCATTCATTTTCATTATCTATTTTCTGCCAAAGTTTTTCTACCTGTTTTCTCAGTTCGTGCAGGTTGCCGTCATTAGTGATTATCCGCAGCCCCTTTATAACCCGGTTCTCCAAACCTGGCTGGTTAGCCAGACGGGCCAACGCTTCGGATTGGCTGAAACCGCGTTTCTCAAGCCTCCGCAAAGCTATTTCTTGTGAAACCTTGACCACCCAGACCTGATTCACCAGCTCTTTCCAGCGGGCCCCGGTCACAATTGCCATCTCGATGAAAGCCGCTTTCTTTCCGGCGCTCTCATACTGTCTGAGCAGAGCTTCAACTTGCTGATCTACCCGCGGGTGAATCAGAGTGTTCAGTTTTGTCAGCGCTTCCGGATTATTAAAAACCTCAGCGGCCAGTTTTTTTCGATCTATGTCTGAACGAGCCGTCAGGATATCGTTTCCGAAGGTTTCAACCACTTCATAAAATGCCGCCGTTCCCGGCGCGATAACCTGACGGGCAATTTCATCCGAATCGATAACGGCGGCCCCCAGTCCTCTCAGAATGCCCGCTACCGTGCTTTTACCGCTGCCGATGGTTCCGGTCAGAATGATGATTTGCATAGTTCCCAGTTTAACCCCGGACGCCGGGGAGGTCAAGCATCAATCAATCTCAGTGGGCTCTTTTACTGGTCAGGATTATGGTACATAATATAAGCAGAGAATCCATCAGAGAAATGATATGCATCCGGCGCTGCTTTCAGAAAAGATGGCTGATACCAGGGTCAAATGTCATATTTGCCGCTGGCGCTGTCTGATTTTACCGGGAAAAACCGGTGTCTGCCGGATGTATCTGAATGATTCTGGTGTACTGGTTAATCTGAATTACTCTGTGGTTTCATCAGCGGCAGTTGACCCGGTGGAAAAGAAACCGCTTTACCATTTTTACCCTGGCAGCCGGGTTTACTCTTTAGGCAGTTGGGGATGCAATTTTCATTGCCCGGGTTGTCAGAACTGGACGATTGCCTGTCAGGATATGGATTCCTCCGGACGCTCTTCTCAAATAATTACCCCTGCTCAAGCGGTCAAAACGGCTGTCCAAAGCGGCTGCCGGGGTATTGCCTGGACCTATAATGAGCCAACCGTATGGTTGGAATATACCCTGG